>NZ_JBHWZP010000040.1:0-44788 GCF_042728395.1 Streptomyces sp. NPDC060205 | reverse complement strand
GCCGGGACCCGGTGTCAGCTCGCCGTCGGCCGCCAGGCGGCTTCGGCGGCCAGGACCGTCGGGTGGACGGCGAAGACCTGGTCCAGGCCGACGATACGGAAGATCCGGCTGACGGGACCGGGGACGGCGGCCAGGGCGATGCCCGCACCGGCCGCCAGGGCGTGATTGCGGGCGGCGATGAGCACGGTGATACCGCTGGAGTCGCAGAAGGTGACACCGCCGAGGTCGAGGACGAGCTGCTGGCCCGGACGCAGGTCGAGTCCCGGCAGCGCGGCGCGTACCTCGGGGGCGCTGCAGTGGTCCAGGTCCCCGGCCAGTTCGATGACCGCTCCGGCGGGAGCGGTGCGGGTGCGAAGGGTCAGGCGCTGGGTCACGGCAGCTCTTCACTGGGAGGTCGGGGCACATGGATGGCCAGGACGGCGGTGTCGTCGTCCACACCGCTGCCGAAGGTGTCGAGCAGATCGCGGATCGCGTCGACGGTGTCCGAGGCGGTGGTGGGTGCCAGTGCGCGGGCGAAATCGAGAAGTGCGTCGTCACCGTAGCGGTCCTCGCCGTCGACGGCGTTGACGTGGGCCTCGGTGAGCCCGTCGGTGTGCAGCAGCAAGGTGTCGCCGGGGGTCAGCCGGACGGCGGTGGTGGCTATGTGGGCGTCGGGCAGGACACCGATGAGCTGTCCGCCCGGGGTGGGCAGGTGGTCGGTGGTGCCGTCGGCGCGCATCAGCAGGGCGGGCGGATGCCCGCCACTGGCCAGGGTGATGTGGAAGCCGCCCCGGTCCGGGTCCGGGGTCAGCAGACCGAAGACGACCGTGCAGAAGCGAGGGTCGGCGCCGTTGTACTCATGGTTGAGGACCGTGTTGAGGTTGGCGAGGACGGCGACGGGATCAGGGTCGTACACGGCCGCGGCCCGCAGGGTGTAGCGGGTCAGCGAGGTCACGGCCGCAGCGGCGGCCCCCTTCCCGCACACATCGCCGAGGAAGAGTCCCCAGGTGCCCTCGGCCAGCGGGAACAGGTCGTAGAAGTCGCCGCCGACCTCGTCGGCGGAGGCGATGTGGTAGTACGCGGAGACGTTCAGGCCGGGCACGTCGGCCAGGGCCGGCGGCAGCAGGGTCGTCTGCAGGGTGGCGGCCAGGCGCTGGAGCCGTTCGCGTTCCCGCTCGGCCTCCTCGCGGGCGCGCAGCAGCTCGGTCTCGTAGGCGCGGCGGTCGCGCGCGTCGAAGAGCGTGGTGCGGATCAGCAGCGGCTGCCCGTCCCTGCCGGTGCGCACGGTCGAGGTGACCAGGACCGGCAGCCGGGAGCCGTCTGCGGTTCTCAGCTCCAGGGCGATACCGCTGACCTCGCCCTGCATTCTCAGCAGCGGGGCGAAGTGGGTCTCGTGGTAGAGCCGCCCGCCCACGGTCAGCAGGTCGGAGAAGTGTCTGCGGCCCAGCAGGTCGTTCCGCTCGTAGCCCAGCCAGTCCAGCAGCGTGGTGTTGACCTTCGCGATCGTGCCGTCCAGCAGGGTGGACAGATAGCCGCAGGGCGCGTGCTCGTACAGATCCTCGACGCTGTCCTCCAGGAGCGCGGAGAACTGTGCCCGGTCGTCGGAGGAGCCGAGGCGGACCGTGCCCCAGCCGCTCGCCACCTCGTCTGCCTCGCCCGCCCCGTCCGCCTCGGCGACCCCGTTCCTCTCGTCGCCGGATTCGCCCATCAGACGAGTGCTTCCACGAACGAGGTGATCGCCGCCGTGGTCTCCCGCGGAGCGGCGAGCTGCGGGCAGTGCCCGGTGGCGTCGAGCGTCACCAGCCGGCTCCCGGGGATCCGGGTGTGCACGAACTCACCCACCTCCCGGGGAGCGATCGCGTCGCTGGCGCACTGGGCCACCAGCGTGGGGACCTTCACCAGGGCGAGATCCTCGCGGTTGTCGGACAGGAACGTCACGCGGGCGAAGACCCTGGCGATGTCCGGATCGGTGCGGCAGAAACTGTTGGTCAGCTCCACACCCAGCTCCGGCCGCTCCGGATTGCCCATGATCACCGGGGCCATGGCGCCCGACCAGCCCAGATAGTTCGCGTCCAGCGATTCCAGCAGCTCATCGATGTCCTCGGCGTCGAACCCGCCCCGGTAACCGGTCTCGGGATCGTCGACGAACCGCGGCGAGGGCGCCAGCAGCACGAGCCCGGCGAACGCCTCGGGCTCCCGGACGGCGGCCACCACCCCCATCATCGCGCTCACGGAATGCCCCACGAACGTCACGGGACCGAGCGCCAGCTCCCGGCACAGCTCCAGTACGTCCTCGACGTAGCCGTCGAGCGTCGAGTACCGGTCCGGGCTCCATGCCGACAGATCCGAGTTCCCCGCGCCGACGTGGTCGAAGAGCACGACGGTGAAGTCGCGCTCCAGCGCCGGCACCACCAGACGCCACATGTTCTGGTCGCACCCGAACCCGTGCGCCAGCATCACCACGGGCCCACCGGGCCGTCCGGAGACCGTCACATGGTTCCTGTGCCGCACATCCATACGAAACATCCTCGCAGACCGCAGACGGTCCCCGCGGATCGAGGATCCGCGGGGACCGAGGATCCGCGTGGTACGACTCGGCCCCACGGCCCTCCCCGGCGGGCCCGACGACTTCTCACCGGGACGCGTCTATTCGGTGCGCAGGGCCGTGGCCGTCCGGGCCCTGGCGGCCCAGCCGGCCGGCAGGAGCGCGCCCAGGGCGGCGATGACCAGGCCGCCGAGTACGAGGGGGAGCAGTTGGGCCCCGTGGTGGACGGCGATGACGGACTCGGGGAGGCGGAGCCCCACGCTGTCGCCCATAGCGGGGAGGATCCGGCCGTGCAGGGCCACGCCGAGCGGCACGCCCAGGGCGCCCGCGACCAGGCCGGTCAGGACGACCGAGGTGAGGACCATCGCGACGGTCTGCCGGGGCGTCATGCCGAGTGCCTTGTGGATCCCGATCTCGTGGACGCGCTCGCGTGTGTCGAGCAGGACGCCGTTGAGCACGCCGAGCGCGGCGACGGCGACGAGCATCAGCGTGAGGATCGCGGAGAGCGCGTTGAGCGTGACGACCATGTCGCCGCCGGCGCCGAGCCCGCCGGCCTGCGCGGTGACGCCCAGCGGTGCCAGGTCCTTGTTGAGCGCGTCGACATAGCCGGTCACCTCGGTGCCGGACGTGACCGCGATGTGGTGGCTCGTCTCCGTCAGGTCGGGATGCGCGCCGGTGAGCGTCGATACGTCGGTGAAGACCTGCATGCCGCCGTTGCGCGGGTCGAGGACCTCGCCGACGATCCGGACCGTGACCGGCTCGGCCAGCCCGTCCAGGGTGACGGTGTCGCCGACACGGGCGCCGGTGGCGGCCAGGAAAGGGGTCGGGACCACGGCCTCCCCGGGCGCGCCGCTACCGCGCCCGCCGGTATCGGACCGGTCGGCGGTGCGCCGGTCGGTGCCTGAGCTGTCAGCGGTGCGTGCGTCGGCGCCGGACCTGTCAGCGGTGCGCCCGTCGCTGCCGGACCTGTCGAACCAGTGGCCCGAGACCATCGTGTAGCCGCCCCAGGAGGCGTCGCCGGTGAAGGCGATCACGTCGACGGTGCCGGTCAGGCCGGACACGGACGCCCGTACCGTCGCGGCGCTGTAGTACCTCCCGGTTCCGGCGGTGGCCCCGATGACGGAGGCGACCGAGGCGGGATCCGCCTCGGCCTCGGGCCGCTTCTCGGCGCCGGGGTCCTGTGGGCTTCGGGAGCCCTGCGGGCCTCGGGCACCACCTGGCGGACCCTGTTCGCCGATGTCCGGCAAGGGCGCGGGCACGACCACGTCGGCGACGTCGTGGGACTTCGCCTTCATCACCTCGTCGAGCGAGGCACCCATCCCCACGGTGAACGTGACGGCGACCGTGCCGAACAGGATCGCCGTGCCCATGGCCAGCGCGCGGACGGGCCGCGCGAACGGCCGGGCCAGACCCAGGGCCACCGGCGGCGGCAGCGGCAGCCGGCCGGCGAGACGGACCGCCCACCGGCCGCGCCCGGCCGGAGCGGCATGGCCCGTGGCGAGCGCGTCGACCGTACGCAGCCGGCCGGCCCGCCAGGCACCAGCCCATGCGGTCGCCGCCACCAGCCCGAGCACCCCGGCGGCCACCGTCAGGTCGACCCAGGGGGCGACGGCCAGGGACGAGGTGCCGTAGACGTCCTCGGTCTCGGCCATGACGGGAACGGCGAGCAGATGGCCGGCGACGACTCCGAGGCCCGTGCCGGCGGCGGCCGGGATCAGCGCCTGGCCCACGTACGCCCGTACGACCTGGGCCGGGGTGAACCCGACGGCCTTGAGGATGCCGATGCGGCGCGTCGCCGTACCGACGGCCGACGCGACGATGTTGCCGACGATCAGCACCGACATGACCAGACCCAGGGCTCCGAACGCCAACAGGAACGGGACGTAGACGGCGGTCTCGCGCTCGGCGGTCTCCTTCACGGCGAGCCAGGACCGTTTGCCGAGGACGGCGCCGGACGGCAGCGACCGGGTCACGGCCCTGTCGCCCGCGCTGACCCGCGCGTCGGTGCTCGCGTCGGTGAAGCGGTAGAGCATCTGGTAGCCGCCGCTGGCCGGCGCCGTCAGCGCCGGCATCTGGGACGGGACCACCCAGGCGTCGGCGGTCCGTGTGACCGAGCGGGCCACGCCGACCACCACCAGTTCCGGACCGCCGGGCAGGTCGGGAAAGGCGATCCTCATGCCCAGGGCCGGGACGATCGGGGAGTCGGCGGACAGCGCGATCTCGCCGGAGCGTGTGGGCCACCGCCCGTCGAGCAGCGTCACCTCGTCGACGTCTTCGCCCGGATCGGCCCGGCCTGCCACGGTCAGCGGCCCGCCGGGCCCGGCTCCGTCCGACCGCGGGGTGACCGTCGCCGTACGGAACGGCCCGGCCGCGCCGCTCACTCCGTCGGTGTCCTTGGACTTCGCCAACCGCCCGGCGCTCACCTTGCCCGCGTCGAACCGCACGGACAGATGCGCGCCGTGCTGCCGGGCGAAGGCGTCGTCGAAGGGTGCCCCGGACACCACGAGCAGCGATCCGCCGAGGACGGAAACGGTCACCGCCATCATCGTGGCGAGCCCTGTCACCAGGGTCTGCACCCGGCGGCGTCGCACCCCCGAGCGCACCACCCTGCCGAGGGCGCTCATCGCGCGGTCTCCGAAGCGACGGTCTGCGACGCGACGGTCTCCGAAGCGACGGTCTCCGACGCGACGGTCCGCGAATCGGTGGTTCCCGAAGCGGTGGTTCCCGAAGCGACGGCCTGCAGTGCGGCGGCACCCGTCCCGATGGCACCCGACCGGACGTCCTCGACGATCCGGCCGTCGGCGATCCGGACCGTGCGGCTCGTGCAGGACCGGGCCAGGGCCAGGTCGTGAGTCACCACGACGAGGGTCTGGCCCTCGGCGTTGAGGTCGCCGAGCAGCCTGCTGACGTCCTCTCCGGCTGCCGTGTCCAGCGCCCCGGTCGGCTCGTCGGCCAGGAGCAGCGCCGGCCGGTTCATCAACGCCCGTGCCACCGCGACGCGTTGTCGTTCGCCGCCGGACAGCCGCCCCGGACGGGAGCGGGCGTGCCGGTCGATGCCCAGCAGTTCGAGGAGCTCCGCCGCTCGGTGGTCCGCCTCGCCGCGGGGCGTACCCGCGAGGCGGGCTGGCAGGGCGACGTTGTCGGTGACGGTCAGATCGTCGAGCAGGTTGAAGAACTGGAAGACCATGCCGACCTTCGACCGCCGGTAGAGCGCCGAACCGGCTTCGCCCAGCCCGTCCACCCGCACCCCGTCCACGGTGACGGTCCCCGTGTCGGGCCGGTCCAGGCCCGCGATCAGATTGAGCAGCGTGGACTTGCCGCTGCCGGAAGGGCCGAGGACCGCGACGGCCTCGCCGGGCCGCACGGTCAGCGACACCTCGTGCAGAGCGGGCGGGCCGTCGTCGTAGTGGCGGCTCACCTCCCGCAGTTCGATCACCGGCACGGTCACGACATGCTCCTTGCGTCGGGGAAGTCGGCTGCGTGAACGGTAGGAGCGGGACCGGTCCTTACACATCGCCCGCCCGAACCCCTTGCGGTACCGCGCCGGGACGATGCCCCGGAGGGTCATCCCTGCGATGTAGGCGGGCGATGTATCCGGCGCGGTGGGAATGACCACCGGGACGGACTCCACGCCGCCGCGTGACGGCGACAATGAACCGGTGACGGACACAGGACCGGTGACGGACATGCGTACGGCGCCTGCGCGGCTGTGGGAAGCCGCCCGCCGGGCGGTCCGCGAGGCCGGGCTGCCGAGCGGTCCACCGCTGCGGCTCACCCGACGCGCCTGGCTGTTCGACGTGCTGACGGCCCTGGTACTCGGCATCACCACCGTCTACTACGGCATCGACAACGCCGACAACGTCGTGATCCGCGAGATCGCCCCCGGGGTGGTACGCGTCATTCCGCGTCCGGCCGGCCCCGCGGGCATGGCCTTCATGGTGACCCTCGCGGCCGTCGCCTCGGCCGCCCTGGCGCTGCGCCGCCGCTACCCGCTCGCCGTGCTGTGCGTCGTGACGGCCGCGACCCTGGCGACACCGCAGAGCGTTCTGCGGCTGACCTTCTACGCGTACGTCATCGCCGTCTACAGCGCCGCCGTGTACAGCCCGTACCGGGTGGCGACCCTGGTGGCGCTGCCGGTGTCGGTCGTCCTGGTCGGCACCTCGGGCAACTCGGTGACACCGATCGTCCCCAACGAGTACATCGCGCTGCTGATCCTGGTCCCGATGGCCGTGGCCGCCGTCGGCCTGCGGACCTGGAAACTCCGGACCGACGAGGGCCGCGCCCGGCTCTCCGTCCTGGAACGTGAACAGAGCCGGGCACTGCGGCGGGCGGTCGAGCACGAGCGGGCCAGGATCGCCCGCGAACTGCACGACGTCGTCACGCACAACGTCAGCGTGATGATCATTCAGGCGGGCGCCGCCCGCAAGATCATGCGGACCTCGCCGGAGCAGGCCGGCGAGGCGCTGCTCGCCGTCGAGGCGGGCGGAAGGGCGGCCATGACGGAACTGCGCCATGTCATGGGGCTGCTCACCATGGCCGCCGAGGGTGAGGACGGGAGTGACGGCGAGGGCGGGGGCAGGGGGACGGCCGAAGGCGCGGACCCGGCCGGTGCCGTGGTGGCGGAGCTGGCCCCGCAACCCGGCCTGGACCAGCTGGAGAAGCTGGTCGGACGGGTCCGGGACACCGGGCTGCCCGTCGCCCTGACCGTGACAGGACCGCCCCGTCCCCTCCCGCCCGGTCTCGAACTCGCCGCCTACCGCGTGGTCCAGGAAGCCCTGACCAACACGGTGAAACACGCGTCCGGCGCCACCGCCGCCGTCACCGTCGCATACGGCCCGCAGCGGCTGCGGATCGAAGTCACCGACACCGGCGGACAGCCGGGCACGGGCGCGGCGGCCGGCAGCGGCCGGGGGCTGATCGGTCTGCGGGAGCGCCTCGCCGTGCACGACGGAACGCTGGAGACCGGCCGGCGCCTGACCGGCGGCTACCGTGTGGTGGCCCAGATTCCCCTGGAGACCATCCCCTTGGAGACACCGTGGACGCCGTGACCGAGCCGCTGCGGGTGGTCCTCGCCGACGACCAGACCCTGGTCCGTACGGGATTCCGGCTGATCCTCGGCGCCGACGGCATCGACGTGGTCGCCGAGGCGGTCAACGGAGCCGAGGCGGTCGAAGCGGTCCGCCGCACGCGCCCCGACGTGGTGCTCATGGACGTCCGGATGCCCGAGATGGACGGCCTGGAGGCCACCCGCCGCATCCTCACCGGCGTTCCCGGCGTTCCCGGCGGTTCCGGCGGTTCCGCCGGTTCCGGCAGTTCCGGTGCTACGGACGCCCCCGACGTGCCGCGCGTCATCATCCTGACCACCTTCGACCTCGACCAGTACGTCTACGCGGCGCTGTCCGCGGGGGCCAGCGGCTTCCTCCTCAAGGACGTCACCCCCGAGCAACTGACCGCCGCCATCCGCACGGTCCGCACCGGTGACGCTCTCCTGGCACCCGCCATCACCCGCCGCCTCGTGCAGAGGTTCACGCGACGCGGCAGCGACGCCGCCGCCCTGCACCGCGACCTCGCCCCGCTGACCCCGCGCGAAGTGGAAGTCCTCGGGCTGCTGGCCCAGGGGCTGAGCAACGCCGAACTCGCCGCCCGACTCCATCTGGCGGAGACGACCGTCAAGACGCACGTCGCCCGCATCCTCGCCAAACTCCGGCTCCGCGACCGTGTGCAGGCCGTCATCGTCGCCTACGAGACAGGGCTGGTCAGTGCCGGCGCACACGAGGCGGCCGAGCGGTCCGCCCGACCCACGCGGACCGGCACCCGCTGACGCGGTCCCGGTCCCGGTCCCGGTCGCGGTTCCGGTCCCGGTCCCGGTCGCGGTTCCGGTGGGACGTGGCGCGGAACGCTCAACCGGTGGCGTTCCCGAACCACTTGGGCAGGTGCGCCAGCAGGTCCTGCTGGTCGTCGCCGGCCCACGCCACATGGCCGTCCGGCCGCAACAGCACGGCCGGTACGTCCAGTTGTTCGCTGACGTCGACCACGTGGTCGACCCGGTCCGTCCAGCCCGCCACCGAGAGGCCGCCGGTCCGGTCGAGCAGCAGGCCGCGGCCCTCGTGCATCAGCGAGTAGAGGCGTCCGTGCTTCAGCTCGACGTCCCGCATGCGGCGGCCGAGCAGGTCGTGGCCCTCGCCGAAGTCGTAGCGGACCCCGACCGCGGTGATCATCTCGGTGACGTACCGGTTCACCTCCTCGAAGTCCATCAGCTTCGAGAACAGCTCCCGCAGCGCGACCGCACCCGCACTCGTCCCCAACAGCGTGATCTGCGCCCGGGTGTTGTCGAGCACGCGGGCGCCCACCGGGTGCCGTTCGTCGTGGTAGCTGTCCAGAAGCCCTTCCGGCGCCCAGCCGTCGACCGCGGCGGCCAGCTTCCAGCCGAGGTTGAAGGCGTCCTGTACTCCGAGGTTGAGCCCCTGCCCGCCGGTCGGCGGATGGATGTGCGCCGCGTCGCCCGCCAGCAGCACGCGTCCGACCCGGTAGCGCTCGGCCTGCCGGGTGGCGTCGCCGAACCGGGACAGCCAGCGCGGTGAGTGCACACCGAAGTCGGTGCCCGCCACGTCCCGCAGCCGCTGCCTGAACTCGTCGAGGGTCGGCGCGGTCTCCCGCTCCTCGGCCACCCCGTCGGCGGGCACGATGACGCGGTGCGTTCCGTCGCCGTTGGGGATGGTGCCGAACCGCAGCTGGGTCTTGCGGACCTCCGCGACGACGGCGGCGACCGACGCCGCGTCCGCGGTCAGTTCCATGTCGCCCAGCAGCGTCTCGACCGTGGCGGGCTCGCCGGGGAAGCCGACGCCGAGCAGCTTGCGCACCGCACTGCGCCCGCCGTCGCACCCGACGAGATAGCGGGAACGCAGGCTCGTACCGTCCGCCAGTCCGACGCTCACCCCGTCCTCGTCCTGGCTCAGTCCGGCCACTTCACTGCCGCGCCGGATCTCGGCGCCCAGTTCCACGGCCCGCTCTTCGAGCAGCCGCTCGGTGACCGGCTGCAGCGTGGACAGTCCGTACGGATGGCCGGTGTCCAGCGAGTCCGGCCACGGTTTCATGATGCCGCCGAAGAGCCCGCCGGCCTGGAACTTCTCGCTGACCGCGAGGAAGCGGTCCAGCAGCCCGCGCTGGTCCATCATCTCGACGCTGCGCGTGTGCAGGCCGCGGCCCCGGGTCTCCGCGGTCGGCTCGGTCAGCTTCTCCAGCACCACCACGTGCACACCGTGCAGCCGCAACTCGCCGGCCAGCATCAGGCCGGTCGGTCCCGCGCCCACAACGATCACGTCAATCATCAAAACCCCAACTCAGCGACGTAGAAACCGAGAAGCCGGTCCGGTGGTTTCCGGCTTCGGCCGGTGATTCTGCGCCACGACCGGGGTCTTGCGGCAAGCCCCCCGGTGCGCTATAGCTTGAAGAAGGCAAGGAGCACACGACTCCTTGCCTTCTTCATTGCCCGCGCCGGCAGCGCCCCGGACGGCCGCCGCCTGCGCCGGTTACGGCCGGCGCGCGAGGCGGCCGGGCCACCAGACGGCCGGGCCGATGTCCCGGACGAGGGCCGGGACCAGCAGCGAGCGCACCACGATCGTGTCGAGCAGCACGCCGAAGGCGACGATGAAGGCGATCTGCGCGAGGAACGCGAGCGGGATGACGATCAGGGCCGCGAACGTGGCGGCCAGGACCACCCCCGCGGAGGTGATGACACCGCCGGTGGCGATCAGTCCGCGCAACATGCCCTGCCGCGTGCCCAGTTGCAGTGTCTCCTCCCGTACGCGTGACATCAGGAAGATGTTGTAGTCCACGCCGAGCGCGACGAGGAACACGAACCCGTACAGCGGAACCGAGGCGTCCGTGCCGGAGAAGCCGAAGCCGTGCCGGAACACCAGGCCCGCGATCCCGAGCGTGGCGAGGTAGTTCAGCGCCACGGTGGCCACCAGGATCACCGGCAGCAGGAGGCAGCGCAGCAGGACGACGAGAATCAGCAGGATGATCGCCAGGACGACGGGGATGATCAGGGTCCGGTCGTGCTCCGCGGTGCGCTGAGTGTCGTACTGCTGCGCGGTGTAGCCGCCGACCAGGGCGCCGGTGTCGGCCGTGTGCAGCCGGTCGCGGAGCGCCTGCACGGTGTCCTTCGCCGAGTCGCTGTCCGGCGCGGCGTCCAGGACGGCGTCGATGCGCACCCGGCCGTCCTTGACCAGCGGCTTTCCGTCCGGGCGGCCGGAAGCGGTCACCGCCTGTGCCTCGGCGACGCCCTTCGTCGCGGCCGCGGCGCGCGTGACCTCCGTACGCCGGTCCGCGTCCGCGATGATCACGACCGGCTGGCCGGAGCCGCCGGGGAAGTGCCGGCCCAGGGTCTCCTGGGCCGCGACGGACGGTGCGTCGTTGACGAACAGCTCGTCCAGGGGCACGCCCTTCGACTGCAGGGCGGGGAAGAACGCCGCACCCGCCACGAGCAGCGCGGCGGAGGCCATCCACAGCCGCCGGGGGCGCGTGTCCACCCAGTGGGCGACGCGCCGCCAGATCCCGTGCCCGCCCGTCTCCGCGTCGGCCGAACGGGGCTTGGCCGGCCAGAAGGCCACCTTGCCCATGAGGGCGAGCACCGCGGGCAGGAACGTGAGGGTCGTCAGTACGGCGCACACGATGCCGATCGCTCCGACGGGGCCCAGCGCGCGGTTGTTGGTGAGGTCGCTGAGCAGCAGGGCGAGCAGCCCCAGGGCGACGGTCGCGGCGCTGGCGGTGATCGCGCCGAAGGAGTCGCGCAGTGCCTTCCACGCGGCCTGGAAGCGGTCGTCGCTGCGCGCGAGTTCCTCGCGGAAACGGGCCGTCAGCAGGAGGGCGTAGTCGGTGGCGGCGCCGATCACGAGGATCGAGAGGATGCCCTGCACCTGACCGTCCACACGCACGACGTCGTGGTCGGCGAGCACATAGACGATGGCGCAGGCGATGCCGAGGGCGAAGACGGCGCTGATGATGATCGTGAAGGGCAGCAGCACACTGCGGTAGACCAGCAGCAGGATGAGCAGCACGGCCGCCAGGGCCACTCCCAGCAGGATCCCGTCGATGCCCGCGAAGGCCTCGCCGAGGTCGCCCTGGGTGGCGGCGGGTCCGGCGATCTGGACGCGGGTCCCGGAGACGTCCGCCGCGGCCTGCTCCAGTTCGTCCAGCACCTCGCCCAGCCGCTCCCCGAGATCCGGGCGCAGCGGCACGACGCCCTGGAGTGCGGCTCCGTCCTGTGAGCGCAGGGCCGGTGAGGGCCTGCTTTCGACGCCCTCCACCTCGGCGAGCGACTCCAGGACCCGGGTCGCGGAGTCCTGTTGCGCCGTGGAGACCTTGCCGCCGCCGTCGGCGGTCCAGACGAGGACGGCGGGCAGGGTCTCCCGCTCGGCGAAGGCCTTCTGCTGCTCGATGACCTTGGTGGACTCGGCGTTCTGTGGCAGGAAGGCGGCCTGGTCGTTCGTCGACACGTCGCCGAGCTTGCCCGCGTAGGAGCCGAAGGCTCCGCCGAGACCGAGCCAGACGACGACGAGGACCAGCGGGACCAGCCATCGGGCGGGTCGACGCGCGGTGTTCATTGACTTTCTCAAGAGCTTTCCCAACAGGCGTGGCGCAGGACAGGGACCGGACGGACAGCGGTCGAAAGCAAAGATAGCTCAAAGAGAAAGTATCTCAACCATTGAGAGATATTATCCTTGTCCCATGCAGCCCAACAGTTCGGACAGCCCTGAGGGCCACGCCAGCGATCTCCAGGCCTACGCCGTCCTGCTGCGGGCGCTGAACAGCGAGTTCAACCGGATCGCCCACTCGTTTGCCCAGGCCAACGAGCTGCATGCCACGGACGTCCACGCGCTGGCCGCGATCCTGGACGCCTCGGTGACCGACGGGGAGCCGATGACGCCCTCGCGTCTGCGGGAGCGCCTCGACCTCACCTCCGGGGCCGTCACGGCCTGTCTCGACAGACTCGAACGCGCGGGCCACATCAGCCGCACGCGTGAGAGCGCCGACCGCAGGGTGGTCCACCTCACCTACAACGCGGGCGCCCGGAAGCTCGCCCGCGAGTACTTCAGCCCGCTGGCGCGCAGCACGGAGGCCGCGCGCCGGAAGTTCACCCCCGAGCAGCTGGAGACGATCGCCGAGTTCCTCCACGCCCTCAACAGCGAACTGAGCAACGAGCGCTGACCGGGCGCCCGTTGCCTCAGGGCGCCCGGACCTCGGCCCGCTCGGGGAGCTGTCCGACGACCTTCGCGTCGGTGTTCCTGGGGGCACGGACGGCGAGGAAGCGTCCGTCGGCCTCGGCACGCAGGGGCCCCGAGGCCTTGATGCTGCCGACGGACCTGCTCCCGGCGGCCAGCAGGTACGAGGATCCGGAAGGGGCCCGCCAGTCGACGTCCGCCAGCACGTGCTGGCCGAACCGGCTGCACTCGGCGGTGTTCGCGCGGACACCGGCGGAGCGGGCGGGACCGGTGCCCGGGCCGAGGAAGAGGTACTCCACCCGGCCGGGGCCGCGCCAGGTGTCGGCACGGGCGCACACCCAGGTGGCCCGGCCTGCGCGCTCGGGCAGGTCCTGCTGCGCGAAGATCCAGTGGTTCACCGAGCGCACCCCCTGGCCGCGCATTCCGTCCAGCCGGCAGGCGGTGCGTGCCCAGCCCCGCAGCGCGTCGGGCCCGGTGGCCTCCCGGGGCGGTCGCGGACGCACCCCCGGCTCCGGCGGCGGCATGTAGGTCAGATGGACGGGCGACAGACCGCCGAGGTCGGTGAGCAGGAACGCGTGCTTCTCGACGATGCGCGTCGAGGACCGCAGTTGCACGACGGGCCAGGTACGGCAGTCGCCACCGGCCGACGGCACCGGCAGGGGCTCGGTGAGGCCCGTGCGGGAACGGGACACCTCCCGGGCCGGCGTGTCGGGTGCCAGCAGATCGCGCATGCCCGCCTCGGCGATCCACGGCGCCAGGAGCATCCGTACGGACTCCGGTGTGCGGGAGACGACGACCGCGGCGGCGGTCGTCACGTTCGCGCCGTCGGTGAGGGCGGACACCAGCTCGGGGGTGCCGTCGCCGTCCAGCGGTTCGCTGTAGCGCACGGTGGTCAGGTCGTCGTGCAGGACGACGACCGCGCGTCCGTCGACGTCGTCCGCGAACAGCAGATGCGGCGCCGGGCCGCTGCCCGTGGGCGCCGCTCCGGCCTCCTGCGACCGCCGCCCCCGCCAGGACGGGTCCGACCAGGCCCGCAGGGCGCGCTCCAGCAGTGCCCGGTCGCCGGTCCGCGCTCCGCGGGCGGGCCAGGCCGTGAAGTCGACCCGGGCGGTGTCCGCCCAGACGCCGGCGGGCGTCTGGCGCAGCAGCGCGGTGCCCACTGCCTTCGAGTCCGTCCAATCGCGGCCGCTCTCGGCGGGGACACCGCTGTCGCCCGCGAGGGAGAGGGAAACGGCTCCGACGCACGCGGCCAGCAGGGCGCCGGTCACCGCGGTGCGCACCCGGTGTCTGCGGCGGAGGAGGTCGGTCGGCCGTGCGTGCAGCAGACAGGGGTCGAACTCCGGGGCGAGCAGGGCGGACACGGGCGGGCCGGAGCCGCCTGCCGCCGATGCCGGGCCGGATCCGTCGGCCGTCTCCGCCGTACCCGTGCCGCTGCCGGGGTTCGAGAGCTGAGGGCCGCTCTCGTCGACGAGCCGCCGGGCGGCCCGGAGGGCTTCGCCGGGCTCGGCCACGCCGGTGTCCCGCAGGACGGTGGCCGCTTCGTCCACGGACAGCTTCTCCAGGACGAGCAGCGCGACGGCCGCCCGCACCGGCCAGCCGGCCTGCGCGAGGGCACGGTCCAGCAGCAGTTCCTCGGCGCCCCCCGACTGGGGGAAGACCCGCAGCCCCCACACCGCGGGCAGCGCGGGGCGCCCCGCCCACCGCCCCCGCGACCGGGTGAGCGGACCGCGCCGCGCGTCCTGGGCCATGGCCGCCCGCAGTACGGACGTCCGCAGGACCCCGTACTCGTCCGGGGCCGCGTCCCGGGCGTCGCCCGAGCGGCGCCGGACCGGTATGGCGGGCGCGCGGTGGGGCAGCGCCCGCTGTACGAGGCCATGGGCGGCGAGGACCCGCCGGTGGCGGCCCGGGGAGCGGGGGAGGGTGACGTAGACCAGTCGGACCAGCCGCGCGTAGTGCTCCATGAGCGCGGCTTCCGCGCGCCGCACATCGAGCACACGCAGGTCGCTGTCCGAGGGTGTATGCCAGCGCACAAACATGATCGCTTAGCTCTTTCGGGGGACGGGGAAGATCTGTCAGTACGGTCAAACGAGTGATCTTCGATGCCGTCACCTTGGCCGTCACACTCCGCTGACGTCCCCAGCCCGGCCCGACCGGCGGGCTGCGACGGGAGTTACCTGATGTGACGGGTGATACGGGTGGCGCGGTACAGCACGTACTCCAGCGGACCGCGGCGGAAGAGCCGCGTCCAGACGGTCGCCAGGAGCAGGGCCGCCGTGACGAATGCGAACAGCGCGACCAGGGCAGGGCCGGGCTGCTCCTCCATGCCGACCACGGCGATGGCGAGGATGTGCGCGACATAGGCGGTCAGCGCGATCATGCCGACGGCGGCGACCGGCCGGGCGAGCCGGGTCAGCCGCGGCATCCGGGCGGCGACGGTGACGCAGGCCGCCAGCACGAGCAGCGCCGCACCGGTGTTGCCCAGCACGGAGAACGTGGTCTGGCTGTGGGGCGCGCCCACCAGCAGCCACACGGCCGGGGTCTCGTCGACGGGATAGCCGACGATGTCCGACCACCAGGCCGATGCCGCCCCGCCGCCGTCCGTAGCCGCGGCGATCGTGGTGAAGGCGCCCGGGACGAGGTGCAGAGCCACCCAGGAGCCGCCGTAGCCGAGTACGGCCAGAGCGCCGCCGGTCAGGGCGAGCCGGGTACGGATCCGGGCCTGGGTGAGATCGAGGCGGGCGACCGCCATGCCCGCGATCATGAACGGCATCCAGGTGAGCGCCGGATACGAGCCGGTGAACAGAAGTTCGAGTAAGCCGTCGGTGTCGCTGACGCGCGCCAGCGGATCCGCCGCGATGACCGTGTCGGCCCAGTCGCCGTCGTAGATCGCCTGCTGGATCGCGTACACCAGCACGGGCATGAGCAGGGCGCTCCCGGCGGCGAGCACCGCCAGGGTGCGGGCGCGCAGCCGGTACAGCGGCAGGACGAGCAGGAAGATCAGCCCGTAGAACGAGAGGATGACCTCGACGTCGGTGTCCAGGGCGGTGAGCGCGTAGCCCGCGGCGATCAGGATCAGCGCGCGCAGCACGATCCGGCCCACCGCCTGCCGTCCGGCGCGGCCGGTGTGGGGTCGCGGACGGCCGGTGATGAGAACGAGGGAGAACCCGGCGAGCAGCGCGAACAGGGCGGAGGACCGGCCGCGGGCCAGCTCGGCGAGGAAGCCCACCGGTCCGCCCGCGGTCGGCTCGGGGCCCACATGGGCGGCGTACATGCCGAAGACCGCCAGGCCACGGGCGAGATCGATACCGATGAGCCGGCCGGCCGATGACTTGAGGGGGACGTCGGCCGGCCGGCTCGGCCGCGGGACCGGCGACGGAAGGGCCGGTGCGGAGGCTGCAGTCGCTTCGTGTGTCATGGGTTTAAGGCTGACGCGGCGCACCCGCCCGGGCCCATCCGGCAAGTGGCCGCAGTCGTCCAGCCGACCGGCTGGAAGCCCTCCGTCGCCCAGCCGGAAACGTCACCGAGGGAACCCCGGGGCACCCTCGCGCGTGGTACGAAACCTCAAGCGGTCCACGTCGATAGGGGCGCACGTGATTCGCGTACTGGTGGTCGACGACGAAGCGTTGATCCGCACGGGCTTCGAGCACATCCTCTCCGCGGCCGACGACATCGAGGTGGTCGGCGCCGTCGTCGGCGGCCAGGCGGTCGCGGCTGCACGGCGGTTGACGCCCGATGTGGTGCTGCTGGACATCCGGATGCCGGACGTGGACGGGCTGAGCGTGCTCGCCCAGTTGCGGCTCCTGCCGGCGGCGCCGGTGGTGGCGATGCTCACGACGTTCGACATGGACGAGTACGTGGCCGCCGCCCTGCGCTCGGGAGCCTCCGGGTTCCTGCTCAAGGACACCGACCCCGTGCAACTGCCCGTGCTGGTGCGCACGCTGGCACAGGGCGGAGTCGTGCTGTCCTCCTCCATCACCCGCACCGTCGTGAACGGCTACCTCGCCAACGGCCCCCAGCAGGCCGCCCTGCGCCGCGTCACCCAGCTCACCGGCCGTGAGAAGGCCGTCCTGATCCTCATCGCGGAAGGGCTGCCGAACGCCGCCATCGCCACACAACTGCACCTGAGCACCGGCACGGTCAAGGACCACGTGAGCGCCCTGCTGTCCAAACTGCGGGTGGGCAGCCGGGTCCAGGCCGCCCTGCTGGCCGAACGCGCGGGACTGCTCAAACCGCCGAGCCCTCGGGAGGAGGGGTGAAATCCCGCGCGCACGACGGCGGTCGGGAGCACTCCGCCGCGCATCCGAAGGGCTGGGCGCGGTGCGCCGCGCGCCCACGGCGATGGGTCGCGGCCCGGCGTATCCCGGCCCCCGTCATGGACGCCCTGCTCATCGGTATCTCCCTGCTGGACATCTGGGTGCACGTCGAGGCCGACGATCCCGAGCGCAGAGCCGTCGCGGTACTGGCCGCGGCGGCTCTGTCCCTGCGCCGCCATCTTCCGCTGGTGGCCTTCCTGTGCGCCCTTCCCGCGACCCTGGTCAGCGACGCGGTGTTCGCCACCCTGGCCGCGCTGTACGCCCTCGCCTCGCTGAGCCGGAGCCGGGTGCTCCTGGTGGTCTGCGCGCTGGCGTTCGCCGCCTGCGACATCACCTGGTGGATGTGGCCCTCGCCGACGTTCGCGGACTTCTCCGATCCGTCCGACCTGATCACTGTCACCTACAGCCTGGCCACCGCGGCGGCGCCGGTCTTCCTCGGCCAGCTCGTCCAGGCCCGCCGCGAACTGTCGCTGCGGCTGGCCGAGATCTCCCAGGCGCGCGAGCACGGACGCGAACTGCAGGCCCAGAGCGTGCTGGCCAAGGAACGCGCGCAACTGGCCCGGGAGATGCACGACGTGGTCTCCCACCAGGTCAGTCTGATCGCCGTGCGCGCGGGGGCGCTGCAGGTGGGCAGCCGGGAACCGATGGCGCAGGAGGCCGCGGCCACCATCAGACGGCTGAGCGTGCAGACCCTGGAGGAACTGCGGCACATGGTGAGCGTGCTGCGCGCCGCGGGCAGCCGTCCCACGGAACTGACCCCGCAGCCGTCCCTGGCCGATCTGCAGCGGCTGGTCGACACCAGCGGTATCGAGACCGAGCTGCACACCGACCTGCCGGACGCCCTGCCCGCGACCATCCAGCGCGCCGTCTACCGCACCGTGCAGGAGGCCCTCACCAATGTCCGCAAGCACGCTCCCGGCGCGAAGGCCGCCGTCCGTATACGGCTGGCCGAGGGGACTGTCCGGGCCGCCGTCACCAACACCGCGCCCACCCGGCCCGCCCTGCTGCTGCCCGGCGCCCACCACGGCCTGGCTGGCCTGCGCCAGAGAGCCGAGCTGCTGGGCGGCACCGTCATCGCGGGACCCGCCCCCGACGGCGGCTACGAACTCCATCTGTGCCTGCCGCTGCAGCAGACGCGGTGAGGGTGCGGCGGCCACTCCTGGACGGCCAATACCGGACGGGCAAGTACCGGACGGCCTAGTACCGGACGGCCAAGTTCCGGACGAGCAAGTTCCGGACGAGCAAATCCCGGTGGGCCACTCTCAGGCGGTCGCTCTCAGCGGAAGTTCACATCGCTGCACATGAAGAACGTCTGGTCCATGTGCGACGCCTGCCAGATCGTGTAGACGACGTGGCGGCCGCTGAGGCCCGAAGTGCTCACGTCGACGGCGTAGTTCTGGCTGGGGGCGTACTTGCCCGTCCGGGCGACCAGTTGCATATCGTCCCAGGTCAGGGGCTGGGTGGCGGGGTCGAGGCCCTGGCGGGTGACATAGACCAGGATGTAGTCGGCACCGTGGTTGGCCTGGTCGTACAGCTTCACGGTGAAGTTGCCGGCGATGTCCGTCGTCTTCCAGGCGCCCACGGCGTCGAGGGAGTTGTAGCGGCCGCTCTCGGTGTGGCCTGCGCTGCACAGCTGCCCGTCGGGGATCACCGCCTCGAAGTTCCCGGCCGAGCCGTTGCGGTAGAGGCCGTTCCAGTTCCACATGGCGTTCGGGTTGTCCTGCCACGCCTGCCAGCACATGGGGTCCTCCTGTGCCATGGCGGGGTTCTGGAAGTCGCTTCCCCAGCGGAGCCAGCAGCCGTAGTTGCGGGACGCCGGGTCGACCACCGAACCGTGGGCGTGGGCCGGGGCGCTCCAGGGGATCAGGCAGAGCAGCACGGCGGCGAGCAGGCTCAGGATGAGGGTCGCCCGCGAGGGTGTGACGCGATCATGACAAGTCAAGGTGTGCTCCTTCCGGATGGCTCTTCTCTTGGTGTGTACGGGGCGTGGGAGCGCTCCCGCGCCACCCAGGCTCGGCGTGACGAAACGGAATGGCAACACTCGATTGCGCCAGATTCACGCCCGGGCCGCGGCGCGGAGCGCTGCCGCCACCCGCGTGACGGGGTCGGCCGGCGGGTGCGGAAGGCGGGCCAGCAGCAGACGCCGCTGCTCCTGGGGCCCGCCGCGCACGGGCAGGACGCGTACCCCCGGCGGTGCGGCCGTGGCGAGTGAGGCGGGCACCGTGGTCAGTCCGCAGCCGGCGGCGACGAGCCGGAGTTTCGCCAGCCAGTCGCGGGCCGTGTGGGCGATGTCGGGACGCTCGTCCAGGCCGGGCCACACGCCCAGCAGCAGGTCCCCTCCGGCGGCGGAGCCTGCGATCCAGCGCTGCCCGCGCAGCGCGGTCACGTCGATGTGGTCGCCGCGAGCCAGCGGATGGGCGGCGGGCACCGCGAGGCACAGCGCGCGTTCCGTGAGCGTCTCCAGCGCCAGCGGCGGCGACTCCGCGTCCGGCGGGCGGAACGGCGGGGCCGCCGCCAGCAGCGCCAGATCCAGGCTGCCTGCCCGCAGGGCGCGTACCAGCGCCGGGGTACCGCCCTCCCGGCTGACGACGTGGAGGCCGGGGTCGGTGCGGCGCAGTTCCGCCAGTGCTTCGGGCAGCAGCACCGCTCCCGCGCTGGGAAACCAGCCCAGCCGGACGGTCCCCGCCTGTCCGGGCAGGCCGGACAGCTCACGCGCCGTCGCGTCGATCTCGTCGAGCACGACCGTCGCACGGCGCAGGACGACATGACCTGCCGCGGTCAGCCGCACCCCGTCGCGCCGCCGCTCCAGCAACTCCGTACCCGCCGCCCGTTCGATGGAGGCGATCTGCCGGGAGACGGCGGACTGGGTGTAGCCGAGCGACACCGCCGCCGCGGTGAAGGTCCCCTGCTCCGCCACCGCGCGGAGGACGCGCAACGCGGTCAGTGACACCTGCGTGAAGTCCATGAGGACTACGCATACCAGGTGTGCGTGACTCTCGTTGGACGCATGCCGCGGACCTTCCTAGCGTGGCCCCATGACAGGTTCACGCATCGCCCTCGTCACGGGGGCCAACCAAGGGCTCGGCCGCGCTCTCGTCGAAGGGCTCGCGGCCCGCCTGGACCCGCAGGACGTGGTCCTGCTCACCGGGCGCGATCACCGGCGCGTCGAGGAAGCCGCCCGCGAGGTGGCGGGGGCGGCCGGTACGCGCAGCCGGGTGGAGGGCCGGGTGCTGGACGTCTCCGACCGCGAGGCCGTCGCACGCCTCGCGGACGAACTGCGGACCCGGCACGGCGGCGTCGACATCGTCGTCTCCAACGCCATCGCCCGGCTGCTGCCCGAGGACTCCCAGGCCGAGCGGGCCGACGAGTTCATCGACGTCTCCAACACCGCCACCCACGCGATCCTGCGCTCGTTCGGGCCCGTCCTGCGCCCCGGCGGCCGGCTGCTCGTCGTGGCCAGCACCCTGGGCACCCTCGGTCATCTGGACCCGCGGCTGCACCACCTCTTCGACGGCGCGAGCCTCGACGAGGTCGAGCACGCCGTCGAGTCCTGGCGCGAAGCCGTCCACGCCGGAACCGCCGAAGAGGCGGGCTGGCCGCGCTGGCTGAACGTGCCGTCCAAAGTGGCCCAGGTCGCCGCCGTCCGCGCGGTCGCCGCCGAACGCCGCCGGAACGATCTCGCCGACGGGACCCTGATCGCCTCCGTGTGCCCCGGCATGGTCGACACCGCCACCTCGCGCCCCTGGTTCAGCGACTACAGCCATGCCCAGTCGCCGTCCCGGGCCGCCCGCGCGGTGCTCAACCTGGTCCTCGCGGACCACGTCGAGCCCGACCACTACGGCGAACTGGTCCGCTTCGGCAAGACCCTGCCGTGGTACAGCGGCACACCTCCGACGGAGCAGGACCGGATCCTCACGCCCTGAACGAATCGAAGGGACGAGCCATGGGCTCGGGAGCGAGCCCGCCCCGTCAGGGGCGCGGGGAACGGCGCGCTCGGCCCCCGCCGGACCCGCACCCGCCCGACGCCGCAGGGCCCCGCGGCGAAGGCCGCTTTCAGGGGCGCGGGGAACGGCGCGCTCAGCCCCCACCGGACCCGCACCCGACGCGCAGCCTCCGTGGGCGGTGAGCTCGGCCGCTCGGAGCGCGACGGCGGCGCGACGGCGACGCGTCCGCGGCGCGACGGCCCGGCGAGGTCAGTCCGCCACCGTCCACGGCGACCCGTACTTCCGCGCCAGCGGTGCGGTCTCCTCGGCCGACAGCAGCCGCGGAGCGCGTTCGCCGAGCGCGAGGAGCAGCGCGGAGACCTCCTCCAGCTCCACCGCCGACTCCACCGCCAGGGACATCGAGCGGCCCGCGACGACCGGGCCGTGGTTCTGCAGCAGGGCCGCCCGGAAGGGGAACGGCAGGGACTCCATCAGGTCGGCCTGCCCGCTGTCGCCGGGCGCGGCGTAGGGCAGCAGGGGAGTCTGGCCGACGCGCATGACGAAGTACGGCGTCAGCGGGGGTATGGCGCTGTGCTCGTGCCAGGCGGGCAGGCACGACACGGCCGCCGCGTGGCGGGAGTGCAGATGGACGACGGCCCGGGCGGACGCGTCGCGCCGGTAGAACGCGGTGTGCAGCGGGAACTCCTTGGACGGCTTCGGCCCGTCGAGGTGTGCTCCCGACAGATCGAGGACGCTGAGCGCGTCGGGATCGACGCGGGACAGGTCCGTACCGGTGGGAGTGAGATAGATCCGGGAGTCCTCGCGGACGCTCAGGTTGCCGGAGGAACCGGGGCTGAGGCCGAGCGCGGCGAGGTGGGCGCCCGCCGCCGCGAGTTCGGTCCGCGGGTCGTTCGGTCGCGGGTCGTTCATACGAGCGCGCTCCAAGCCTCGGTGAAGATGTCCGGGGCACCGAAGTTGCCCGACTTGAGGGCCACGTCGACGAACCGGCCGTCCTCGGTGCGGCCGTTGCCGCCGTGCCCGTCGTCCTGGGCAGGCACAGTCACCTGGGCGCGGGCCCAGGTGACGCCCGGCGCGATGGGGGACCCGATGGTGAGCGTGCGCACGCCGAGCGCGGTGACCACCGAGCCGGACGTCTCCCCGCCCGCGACGAGCAGCCGTCGTGCGCCGGCCGCGACCAGGCGCGAAGCACAGGCGGCCAGCGCCTTCTCCACCAGCGCCGACGCGGCGGGGGAGTCGTCCAGGTCGCTCAGGTCGCCGACGGCGTACAGAAGGGGCGGTCGCTGCGGGTCCTGCTCCCAGCACGCGCGGGCGAACGCGACCAGCCCGTCGACAGCGCTCCCGAAGTCGGCCCGCAGCGCGGCGAGGTCGAGCTTGCGGTGCGGCAGGTGCGCGCGGCCGTGCGCCACCTGGGCGCGGGTGGCCGAGGACGCGCTGCCGCAGAGCACGACGGCCGGATCGCCGGGACGCGAGACGGCTGCCACGCGTGCGGCCCCCGGCCGCGGACCGGTCAGGCCGAGCGCGAGCCCCGCGGCGCCGGTGACGAGCGGGTGGTGTGCGGTGGCCGCCGAGATGGTGCGCAGATCCTCGTCCTCGGTGGCGTCCACCACGACGAGCGCGTCGGCGAGGGAGGGGTCGTCCAGCGCCGCCGCGAGCGCCGCCGCCCCGGCCCGTACGGTGTCCAGGCCCACGAGCCGTACCGGATGTGTGGTCTGTGGTGTCAGCAGCCGTCCCACGTGCGCGTCGCGCATCGGGGTCAGCGGATGGTGGCGCATCGGGCTCTCGTCGAGAAGCTCGTCGTGGACGAAGAGCCTGCCGCGGTAGACGGTCCGGCCGGTGGCCGGGAACGACGGCACGACGACGGCACGCCGCTCCCCGATCTCCTCCAGCAGGGCGTCGGCCACGGGACCGATGTTGCCCCGCGCCGTCGAGTCGAACGTGGAGCAGTACTTGAAGTAGAAGCGCCGGCAGCCGGCCGCCCGCAGGGCGCGCAGCGCGGCGAGCGAGGAGTCCACGGCTTCGGCGACCGGGGCTGTACGCGATTTGAGCGCAATGACGACCGCGTCCGCGTCGTCCACCGCGGTGCGCCCGGGTTCGTCGGCGATGCTGTCGGAGCCGACGGCCACCACGGTGCGGTAGCCGCGGGCGACCAGCATCGTGGCGAGATCCGTTGCTCCGGTGAAGTCGTCTGCGATGGCCCCGAGGGTCGGCATCAGGCTCCTAGGGATGGGTGGGCGGGTGCCCTGTCGACGCGACCGGGGGCCGTGACCAGGGCTTGTGAAAAAATGTTAACAGACTTTACGTGGGTGGGATCTGCTGATACATCTTGTTAACGAGCAGCGCATCGCGCTCGTCATCCAGGAGGGTCCATGAACTTGCACCATCTGTTCGCCGGCACCGGCAGCCGGACCGTGCGCTACGCACTGTCCGGAGCGGGCGGCGGCTTCGCCCGGACCCTGCTGGCGCAGACGCCCCGCATCCCCGGGCTGGACCCCGCCGTCCTGTGCGACCGCGACGTACCCCGGCTGCACGCGATGCTCCTGGACCTCGGCTACAGCGCATCCGACCTCGACGTCTGCACCACGGCCGACGAGGTGGCCGCCGCCGCGCAGGCCGGACACATCGCCCTCGTCCAGGGCGGCTCACTGCTGTCCGCCGCGCCCTGGGACATTCTCGTCGAGGCCACCGGCAGCCCCGCCGACGGCTACGCGATGGCACGCGAGGCGCTCACCGACGGCCGGCACGTCGCCATGGTCAGCAAGGAGGTCGACTCCGTCGCGGGACTCCACCTCGCCGACCTCGCGAAGGACAACGGTGTCGTCTACACGACCGCGGACGGCGACCAGCCCGCCAACCTCATCGGCCTCGTGACCTGGGCCGAACTGCTCGGCCTCGACATCGTGGCCATCGGCAAGTCCAGCGAGTACGACCTCGTCCTCGACCCCGACCGGGGTACGGTCACCCAGCTCGACACCACCGTCCCCGCACCGGAACTCGCCGCGCTCCTCTCCCTCGGCGACGACGTGCGTGCCACCCTCGCCGCCCGCGCGGCGGCCGTGTCCGCACTGCCGGTCGGCGCCACCGCCGACTACTGCGAGATGGCCGTCGTCGCCACGAACACCGGTTTCCGGCCCGACGTCGAGCGCCTGCACTACCCGGTCGCCCGCATCGCGGAACTCGCCGACGTCTACGCCCTGCGCGAGGACGGCGGACTCCTCCACCGCGCCGGAGCCGTCGACGTGTTCAGCGCGCTGCGGCTGCCCGACGAGGCGTCCTTCGCCGGCGGCGTGTTCGTCGTGGTCCGCACCGGCGACCAGGTCACCTGGGAAACCCTGCGGGGCAAGGGACACGTCGTCAGCCGCGACGGCCGCTACGCCGCGATCTACCTGCCGTACCACCTCATGGGCGTCGAGACCCCGGTCTCCCTGCTCTCCGCGGTCCTGCACAGCCGCCCCTCCGGAGGCGTCGACCCGCGCGCCCACGCGGCCCTCGCCGGCCGTGCCCAGCAGGACCTGCCCGCCGGGACCGTCCTGGCCATGGGCGGCCACCACCACGACGTGACCGACGTCCAGGCCGTACTGCTGCGCGACGAGGACACCCCCGCCGACGTGGCCCCGCTCTACCTCGCCGCCCACTGCACGCTCGCCCGCCCGGTCGCCGCCGGTGACCTCATCCGGCTGGCCGACCTCGCCGACGCCGACGAGGACCTGCTGGCGGCCTGGACCCTGGGCCGCGCCTCCCGCGCCACCGACACCTCTGCCTCTGCCTCTGCCTCTGCCTCTGCCGGGAGGGTCGGCTGATGGACACCGACATCCAGCATCTGCTCCTCGGCGCGGCGGCCGTCGCCGTCCTGATCGTTCTGATCACCAAGGCCAAGCTGCACCCCTTCCTGGCGCTGAGCATCTCCGCGCTCGGCCTCGGGCTCGCCGCCGGGATCGGCCCCGGCAAGACCGTCGAGTTCTTCCAGACCGGCTTCGGCGACGCGCTCAAGAGCACCGGCCCCACCATCGGCCTCGGCACCATCCTCGGCGGCATCCTGCTGGGCTCCGGCGGCGCCGACCGCATCGCGACCGTGTTCATCGGAGCGCGGCCGGTCAAGTGGATCCCCACCGCGATCACCGCGGCGGCCCTCCTCATCGGCATGCCGCACCTGTTCGACGTCAGCTTCGTGATGCTCGTACCGCTGGTGTACGCGGTCGCCAAGCGCACCGGCACCCACCTGCTGTACGTCGGACTGCCGATGGCGGCCGGCCTCTACATCTCGCACGGCCTGCTGCCCCCGCATCCCTCGCCGACCCTCGCCGTCTCCGCCTACAGCGCCAACACCGGCCTGACCATCATGTACGGCCTGATCATCGGCATCCCGATCGCCGTCATCAGCGGGCCGCTGCTCACCAAGGTCGCCAGCCGCTGGTTCGGGCCCGCCCCCGACCTCGACAAGGGCCCCGTACCCGAACCCGAACCGCTGCCCGAGAACCAGCGCAGGCCCGCGTCCTTCACCCTGGCGCTGATCACGGTGCTCCTGCCGCCGGTCCTCATGCTGATCGGCACGGTCGGCACCTCCCACACGGCCGAGGGCTCCCTGCCCTACGCGTTCTTCGAGGCCTGCGACTCCTCCGTGCTGTCCCTGCTGGCAGCCGTCGTGTTCGCGTTCTTCGCCCTGGGCGTCCGCTCCGGCTTCGGCCTCGGACAACTCCAGAAGATGGCGGGCAAGGGCCTCGGACCCGTCGGCGGCATCGTCCTGATCCTCGGCGCGGGCGGCGGCCTCAAGGCCATGCTGACCGCCACCGGTATCGACAAGCTCATCTCGGACTACGCCGTGGACTGGTCGATACCCCCGCTGCTGCTCGCCTGGCTCGTCGCCGCGCTGCTGCGGATCTGCCTGGGCTCGGCGACGGTCGCGACCGCCGCGGCCACCGGTATCGTCGCGCCGCTGCTCGGGGCGTATCCGGGGCTCTCTCCCGAACTGATGGTGCTGGCCAGCGCTTCCGGCGCCGTGATGCTGTCCCATGTGAACGACTCGGGCTTCTGGCTCTTCAAGGAGTACTTCCAGCTCTCGGTGTCCCAGACCTTCCGGACCTGGACACTGATGCTCTCCCTGCAGTCACTGCTCAGCCTGGGTGGAGTATTGCTCCTGAGCACGTTCGTCGGCAGCTGACGGGCGCGCCGGTGAGACCAGTCTTGGTGGACGACAGGAAGGACCATCGACGATGGCCGAGGACCGCTCCCTCCCGCTGATTCCCGACCAGCGGCGTGAGCAGTTGCTGAAGCACCTGCGCCGCGACGGAGTGCTCAGCGTCCAGCAGATCACCCAGCTCCTCGGTGTCTCGCACATGACGGTCCGCCGTGACATCGCCGAACTGGAGCGCCAGGGACAGGTCTTCTCCGTACCGGGCGGCGCCCGGATCGCCAGCCATCTGCAGAGCGAACCCAGCCACCAGGCCAAGACACTCATCGAGCAGCCCGAGAAACAGGCCATGGCCGCCAGGGCCGCGCACCTGATCGAGGACGGCATGACCGTCTACCTCGACGCGGGTACGACCCTGTCGGCCATGGTCCCCTTCCTCGTGGACCACACCGCCCTGACCGTCGTCACCAACGACTTCACCACCGTGGACCAGTTGATGGCCACCGCTCCCCACCTCGACCTCATCCACGTCGGCGGGAGGGTGGAGTCCGCCAACCGCTCCAGCGTCGGCCGTCTCGCCGCCACCGTCCTGCGGCAACTCGCCCTCGACATGGCATTCATCAGCACCAGCTCCTGGGACCTCCTGCGCGGGGTGACCACTCCCTCCGACCTCAAGGTGGAGGTCAAGCAGACGGCCATGGAGTGCACGGGCACCTCCGTGCTCGTCGCGGGCTCCTCGAAGTTCGGCACCTTCGGCAAGTACCGGGTGGCCGCCCTGGGCGCGTTCGACACGATCATCACCGACAGCGCCCTGGCCGACGCGGCGGCCGACGGCGTACGGGCCTCCGGAACCGAACTGCATCTGGTGAAGCCCTGACGGCCCAGGACACCTGAACGCGCGAGCCGGCCCGGAGGAATCACGCGGCGGGCCGGGAGAGCAGGTCCACCAGCGCCGCGCCCCGGCCGGTCAGCCGCTGGCGCACCTCCCGGCCGTAGCGCTCCCGCTGCAACAGACCCGCCGCCTTCAGCTGCTCGCAGTGGTAGGTGATGGTGCTGGCGCCCATGTTGAGCAGTCGGGCCAGTTCACTGACCGTCGCCGGCGGCTGCACCGAGCGGAGCACGCCGGCCCTGACCGGTCCCAGCAACTGAACGAGGTCGTCCTTGCGCGGGGCACTCGCCACCGGCGGCCCGAGCCGCCCCGCGCCCGGCAGCGGGTAACCGAACCACACCACGTCGTCCCGGTCGAGGCTGTACAGGGAGGGAGCGGTGCCGCAGACCACGGGGATCAACACCAGGCGCCGCCCGGCCAGTTCGAAGTGCTCCGCCCCGCACGACGGCAGTTCCAGCGCCCCGTCCGCGTAACCGATCCTCGGGCTCAGCCCGGTCAGCACCCCGTCGAGGTTCCGGCTGACCACCGCGGAACCCACCCGTTCCGCCTCCTTGCCCAGCAGCGCGTCAGCCCGTACCCACAGGGGTTCGAGCTGCCGCCAGGCCGCCTGCACCACGTCCAGGTAGGTGCCGAGGAACCCCGCGGGATCGTCCAGCACCCGCTGCCAGCCCCGGGGCACCGCATCGCCGTGGTGCAGCGCCACCTCGGCCGCGAGACTCTGCGCGTCCGCCTCCCGCAGCCCGGCGAGCACCGACCGCATGTCCGTGGCACGTACGTCGCCGGTCAGCGTCAGGAGGTCGGGGATCCAGCCGGATCCGGGACCGAACAGCGGACGCAGGGTGTCCGCCGCGGCCGGCAGGGCGGAGCGGACCGCGTCCCGCCAGCGCCTTGGCACGCCGTGCCGTGCGCCGCCCAGCACCTCGCTCAGCACGGGGAAGACAGAGGCGCCGGGGACTCGGCCCACCTCGACGTGCACCTCGTCCAAGGGGCCGAGAAGGAGACGACTGCCCGCCAACGAGTACCTCCTGTGGAACGACGACCGTCCTGTACCGATGTGCCACGACGCTCCGGTGCCGGCCTGACCGTCCCTCCCGAGGCCGGTACCGCATGCCGGGCGTGCCCATCGACGTTTCGAAGAAGTTCGCAGAGCTGGAGCGCCGGACCGCGGCGGGCGACGCTGGGATCACGAGGGACGCCACCCGCCCCGGGGGACTCCCGGTGCCGATGAGGGAGACAGGGAAATGCAGAAGCAGAGTTCGCGACCGATGACCAAGCTCATGATCACGGCAGCGGCGGGGGTCATGGCGGTGGCGGGCATGGCCGCTCCGGCCTTCGCCGCGGAACACCGGCCGGCGGAGCGGTCCACCTCCCTGAGCGCGGGCGTCCAGGCCCAGACGGTCACGACCTGGATCAACGGCAATGTGCGGATCGGGCCGAGCACCGGCTACAGCATCGCCTACACCGTCGCGGCGAATCAGAACCTCACCGCCGTGTGCTGGAACGAAGGCGGGTTCGTCAACGCCAACGGCGTCTACCACGACAAGTGGGTTCTCCTGTCGGACGACAACTGGATCTGGGGCGGACTGCTCAAGGGCAACGAGACGGGCAACGTCTCCAACCACTGCTGAGACCCGGGTTCCGCCTGGTCCGGGTTCTTCTGCATGACGGCCGTACGGGTGTGCGGATGCAGCGGATGCATGGAACTCCTTGCGGCTGGACCGGCTGGACCGGCTGGACCGGCTGGCATGACGCGCGCAAGGCTAGAAGGCAACACGGCCGTACCGCCCCTGACACCTGTCAGGGGCGGTGCAGGGGCAGTGCGGTATCTACTGGGACGGCGGGAGCCGGTAGACGGAGACGTGGGAGCGCGAGTCGGCGGTGAACTCCGTGCCGTCCCAGTCCGCGTGCCTCGACTCCAGTTCGAAACCGGCCAGTTGGGCCATCAGGTCGAGTTCGGCCGGCCAGATGTAACGGTGCGGGCTGCGGAACAGTTGCGCCCGCTCGCTCTCGTCGAACCGGAAGTGGTGCGAGACGACGTGCTGGCGCAGGACGTCGTACGTGTCCAGGCCGATGTAGTCGGCGTCGGTCTGCCAGACGGTGGCCGCCTGCCCCGGCGGGAGCTTGCGCAGCTCGGGCACCCACAGCTCGATCACGAACCGCCCACCGGAGGTGAGATGGCGGGCGGCATTGCGGAAGCACTCGACCTGCTCCGCCTGGCCGAGGAGGTTCGAGATCGTGTTGAACACGAGATAGACCAGGCTGTACTCGCCCGGGACGACGGTCGTCGCCATGTCGCCGATGACCACGGGGATCGTCGCCTCGTCGGCCTTGGTGCGCAGTTGCTCCACCATCGGCGGTGACAGCTCGATGCCGGTGACGGGGACCCCTCGCTCGACGAGCGGAACCGCCACCCTGCCCGTGCCGATGGCGAACTCAAGAGCGGCCCCGTCCCCCGCGAGGCCGGCGAGCCGGTCCACGGTGGGCCCCAGGGTCTGAGGCGCGAACATGCCGGTGCCGGGCGTGTCGTAGCGCCGCGCGGTGGCGGCGTCCCAGATCTTTGCCTGCTGCATTCGGTCAACGGTCGCCGCCGGCCGATGCCATGTCCAACGAATTTCCCCTATGACGGACCGTCAACTGACGGTTGAATGAGGTCACTTCGCACATCGTGGACGAGTGGGCCGAGGCGGGGGTCTGGTGTGAGGGCGATTGTCGTGGGAGCGGGTATCGGCGGACTGGCGGCCACGCTGAGCCTGCGCGGGGCCGGACACGAGGTGACGCTGGTCGAGCAGACACCGCGGTTCACCGAGATCGGTGCCGGTATCCAGCTCGCGCCCAACGCCACCCGCGTACTGCGGCGGCTGGGCCTGCTGGACGAGATCGCCGCGCGGGCGTACCGCCCCACCGAGGTGTGCTTCCGCACCTGGTCCGACGGGACCGACGTCTGCCGCTACCGGCTGGGACGCGAGGTCGAGGACGCGTTCGGGGCGCCCTACCTCCTCCTGCACCGCGCCGATCTGCACGAGGCACTGGCCGCGGCGGTGCCGCCCGCGTCCGTGCGTCTGGACACCGCGGTCGTCGGCATCGACCAGGACGACAGAGCCGCCCATGTCACCACGGCGAGCGGCGAGCGCCTGAGCGCGGACCTGGTCGTGGCGGCCGACGGGATACGGTCCGCGGCCCGCCAGTGGCTCTTCGGCGCGGACACGGCGCTCTTCTCGAAGACCGCCGCCTACCGGGCGCTGCTCCCGGCCGCCGAGGTCGCCGATCTGGACCTGCCGGAGCTGGCCGTCTGGATGGGACCGGGCCGCCACTTCGTCCACTACTGGGTACGGCGCGGGGAACTGCTCAACGTGGTGGCCGTGTACACGGCCGACGAGGCGGGCCGCCCGCAGGAGTCGTGGATCGCGCGGGCCGAACCCGGCGAGCAACTGCGCGCGTTCGAGGGATGGGACTCCCGGGTGCTGGGCGTCCTGGAACGCGCCGGGCAGATGTTCCGCTACGGCATCTACACCAGGGCCCCGCTGGAGCGGTGGAACGTCGGACGCGTGACCCTGCTGGGCGACAGCGCCCACGCGATGGTGCCGTTCCTGGCCCAGGGCGCGGCCCAGGCGATCATGGACGCGGCCGTGCTCGGCGACGTCCTCACGGACGCGGCGCCGGCCGAGGTGCCCGACGCCCTCGACCGGTACGTACGCCGGCGGCTGACGACCGCCACGAGCGTGCAGGCCGGGGCCGCGCGGGCGGGCGACGAGTTCCATCTGCCGGACGGGCCCGAGGCCCGGATCCGCAACGCCCGGATGGCGGCCCACGCGGCCGGGAACAGGTTCATGCCGCAGTCGGCCGGGTGGACGGACGACGCCCGTTGAACCTGCCCTTCCCCGTCAGAGGGACGAAGGGGATGAGAGGGGCGAAGAGGTGGCGGTGCGCTTCCGGCTGAAGTCCAGCGAGAGGGCGAAACACCGCTCGACCGCGGCGTCGGGAAGGCCGTACCAGAGGTGATCGGCTCCCTCGATCAGCCGCAGATCGGCCGTCACTCCGGCCTCCCGCAACACGGCGGCCAGCCGTACGCCCTGGTCGCTGGGGACGATGTGGTCCTCGCTCCCGTGCAGGACGAGGAACGGCGGCGCGTCGGCACTGACGTGGTGGACGGGACTGGCGTCGCGGGTGCGTTCCGGCACGTCGGCCGGAGCACCTCCGACCAGCAGCGCCTCGAAGGTGTGCCCGTCCGCCGGGTCCCTGGCGAGTGCGAGGAGATCGGTGGGGGCGTACCAGGTGACACAGCCGGTCACGGGCGGGACGGAGGGGACGCGGCGCGCGGAGGTGAGCGCGAGCAGCGCGGCCAGGTGACCGCCCGCGGACTCGCCCCACACGACGGTTCGGGCGCTGTCGAGCCCGAGTTCACCGGACCGTACGTGCAGCCAGGCCAGCGCGGCGGCCAGGTCGTCGACCTGGGCCGGATGCACGGCCTCGCCGCTGAGCCGGTAACCGGGGCAGGCGACGGCGAACCCGGCCTGGGCGAGGCGGGCGAAGGGGCCCGGCCGCCAGGAGCGGAACGCCGGGCCCGCGTCGCCGCGCAGCCCGGTGCGCCAGGCCCCGCCGTGGACGAAGACGACGACCGGGAGCGGCCCTGCCGGATTCTCGGGGAGCCACAGGTCCAGCTCCAGGGGACGATGGCCGTCGCGCAGCAGATAGGGCACGCCGCGCAGCAGTCGTACGCCGGGGGTGGGCAGGGCCGCGGGTGGCAGGGGCAGCCGGGCCGGGTCCGGCGGGGCGAGCAGCGCGGCGAGGTCGGGCGGCAGGGACATGGGTTCCTTCAATGATCCGGAGTCGGAACCGGAGCCGGGGGCGGCGGTTCGGTGAGCGAAGCTTCGGTGGACGGGGCTTCAGCGAAAGGGGCTTGGGCGAACGGGCGTCAGAGTGCGGCGAGGCGCGGCAGGAGGCGTTGTGCGTTGGCGGTGGTGAGGGACCGCCAGGTGACGCCTTCGCCCGAATCCGAATCCGAATCCGAATCCGAATCCGAAGCCGAAGCCGAGGTCGAGGTCGAGGTCGAGGTCGAGAACGAAGCCGGCACCGGAGCCGCGTCGACCGAGGCGACATGGGCCTCGGCGGCGGCCGGCGGGGTCCAGCAGTAGTCGCTGCCGTACAGCAGCCGGTCGGGGTCGACCAGATTCAGGAGCGCGGGCACCTGCCGGGGGAACGGGGTGCCCGCGAGGTCGTAGTGCAGGCGGCGCAGTTGCGCGAGGGCGTCGGGAGCGCCCTGGTCGTCGGGCATGAACAGCTTCATGAAGCCGTTGACGCGGTCGGCGAGCACGGGCAGGGCGCCGCCGCAGTGGGGGACGACGACCTTCAGGCCGGGGTGGCGTTCGAGGGTGCCGGCGAACAGCAGGTCCGTGACGGTCCGCGCGGTGTCGAAGATGAACTCCACCATGGGGCGTGGCCGTCCGAGCGCGGACTGCTCCCAGCACACGGGGGAGGTGGGGTGGAGGAAGACCACTGCGTCGCGCCGGGCCAGCTCCGCGAAGACCGGCTCCAGTCCCGCGTCACCGAGGTAGACACCGTGGGTGTTGGTCTCCAGGACCACCCCGTCGGCTCCGAGGGTGTCGAAGGCGTACGCGATCTCGTCGAGGGCGCCGTCGACGTCGGGCAGCGGCAGCGAGGCGAACAGGCCGAAGCGGCCGGGGTGTTCGCGTACCACCTGGGCGCTCTCCTCGTTGACCTCGCGGGCCAGCCGCCGGGCCGCTGCGTCGTCACCGAAGTGCACGCCGGGGGAGGAGAGCGACAGCATCGACGTGCCGATACCGCAGCGGTCCATCAGGTCCAGATGGGCGGCGGGCGACCAGGCGGGCCAGCCGGGCATGCCGTCGGGCCGCTCGTGCCCGGCGGCCCTGGCCTGCCGGATGTAGGACTCGGTGACGAAGTGGGCGTGCACGTCGACGAGTCGCGGCGCGTCAGGGGCTGTCATGGGTGGGCTCCTGGGAGGTGGGGGCCGAGGCGGCGGGGCTTTTGGCGGTGGCGGAGGGCACCGGACGGCGGCGGGAGGGCCGGTTGCGGATCGCGGTGACGATCCGCTCGCCCGCGACGATGCCCGCGAGGCCGGTCAGACCGAGCAGCGGAGGCGCGGGGGAGGGGACGGACAACGCCCAGTAGACGGCGCCCATCAGCGCTCCCGCGAGGAAGGCGAGGGCGGCATGCCGGGTGAAGTGCCGGGCGCGGACGATTCCCGGCACGGCGCCCGGAGCGGCGTCCGGAGCAGCCTTCGGGAAATCCTCCGGAGCAGTCTGCGGGACGCCCCTCGGAACGCGCTTCGCAGCACCCCCCGAAGCAGCCTCCGGGACGGCCCCCGGACCGGGCTTCGAGGCGTTCACAGCGTCGCCAGAAGGGCCTGGCCGAGCAGCATGCCCAGCAGACCGAACAGCGCGACCGGCGGCGGCGCGGGAGACCTGACGCGCAGCGTCGCGTAGAGAGCGCCGACGAGCAGCCCGGCCGCCAGGGCCTTGAGGTAGGGCATGCCGCTCATCCCTGGGTACGCCACTGGTGATCGGGCAGGAAGCGTACGTCGTACTGTCGGGGGACGGAGCCGAACTTGTGCGGCTCGGGCACGAACGGCCGCTGCGGCAGGCCGAGTTCGTCCGTGGGCGTGCCCAGGTTCTCGAAGAACCGCTCGAAGGTGCCGCCGGGACCGGCCGCCACGCCGACGATGCGGCTGTGGTGCCGCTCGATGCGGTAGGCGTGCGGACAGTTCTTGGGTACGAAGCCGAAGTCGCCGGCGGTCAGCAGCTTCTCGTACTGCTCGCCGGCGGTGTCCTCGACGAACAGGCGGACCGCGCCGTCGGCGATGTAGAAGACCTCGTAGGTGTCGGGGTGCGAGTGGGCCGGGATGATGTCGCCCTTGGGGCCCTCGGCGGTGAAGAAGTTGAACGTGTTCTCGGTCTGTTCACCGCCCGCGTAGACGGTGAACAGATCGCCGAACAGATGGGCGCGGTCCCCCATGCCCTTCTCGATGAAGTACGGCCTGCCCGGATCGGAGGGGATGTGCGAGGCGGAACGGTGGCGGGTGGCGAATTCAGCGGTCATGTTCTCTCCCGGGGGTGGCTCACGGAGGACACGGGCGAAATCCCTATGTCAGGTAGCCTGACATAGGGATTGGCTGCGTGGCAATGCCCCGACCTAAGCTCGGACCCCCTGTGCGTCTTACTTGAGGAACCCATGAAGTCCGTTGGCACTCCGCTCCCGCAGCTGCTTCTCGACGCCCGCCGCTGGTTCGACGAGGCGCTGGTGGCGACGTTGGAGCAGGCGGGGATGGCGCCCATCTCGCCGACCCAGGCGCAGCTGTTCGCCGCGCTGGACGAGCAGGGCACCACGGTCTCCGAGCTGGCCCGGCGCATGGGTGTCACCCGTCAGACCGCGCATCAGGCCGTGCACAGCCTCATCGGCATGGGGCTGCTCGAACAGATCCCTGATCCGTCGTCCGCGCGCCGGAGGCTGATCCGCCGCACAGCCGACGGCGCGGCGGCGCACCTCGAAGCCGTCTCCGTGCTGGCGGCGCTCGAAGGGGAACTCGCGGTGCGTATCGGCCGTGGCCCCGTCGACTCCCTGCGCGCCGCGCTGGAGGCACCCCGGGGGGATCCGCCGACGCTGCGGATCCCGTCCGCGGGCGTACCGGATCCGGGAGGCGCGGCTCAGTAGTCGGTCACTGGGCCCCGCGGGATTCAGTCCGGTGCTCGGACGGCCGCACGCCGTGCCGTCAGTCGGACCGCAGGTTCTCCAGGGTCGACCGGGTGTCGGACTTCACCCACCGCGAGACCTCGCCTATCTCGGGCGGCGTGGTCGTCTCGTAGGAGGTCGTGTAGACGTTCCAGCTCATCTGGTACGTCATCCAGCCGTCGCGCACCGCGAGAATCACCGCCCGGCTGCCGCCGACCCCCGAGCCGGTCGTGGTGTCCTCGGTCACCAGATAGGCCTCGTCACCGAAGCCGGACACCTTCGCCACCTCGTAGTCGTCGTACCGCTGGCCGTACTCGGACCACAGAGCGGTGAACTCGGCGGAGGGATCGGTCTCCTTGTGGAGATCCATCTGTACGGAGAGATACGCGTCCGAGTAGGAGGAGGCCGAGGATTTCTTCAGCGAGATGCTGCAGTAGCTCTGGTCGAGGGCCTTGTGCTTCAGCGCGTTGTGCGTGGGCGCGCTGCCGTCCTCGGGGTACTCGGTTCTGAGCGAGTCGTAGTCGACCGAGGAGCAGAGGTTGGCCCTGGCCCGGTACCCCGCCAGATCCGGGTCGCCGTCGAGCGGGCCGAGGAGGAAGAGTCCGCCGGCCCACAGGGCCGAGGCGACGACCGCACCCACCGCCGCCCACAGCACAGCGCGCCCCGCGGTGCCCTTGCCGCCGGGCGGCGGGGGAGACCCGGGCGGCGGCCCGTACGGGTACTGCTGGGCCGGGGGAAAGGCGGGAGGAGGCCCGTAGCCGTAGCCGTTCGTCGGCTGTGCGCTCTGGTACGGGACCATCGTGGGCTCGGGTCTTGGCGGCGAAGGCGGCGAGGGTGGCGAGGACGGCGGGTGCTGGGCCTGCGACTGGTGTGCCTGTGCCTGTGCCTCTGCCCGTGCCTCTGTCTGAGGCGGCACCTGTGCCTGTGGTTGTGGCTGCGCCTGCGTCTCCGTCCGGGGCTGGGCCGCGGATGCGAGCTGGTCCGCCGGCGGAGCAGTGGAGCCAGCTGGGGGTGACGCCTGGGGTTCGGGCTGCGCCGGGAGGTCTTCGGGCCGGTTGTGCATCCTGTGCTCCTTCTCCGAAGGGCAGTTCTCCAGAAGCGACCTTCCCGCATCGGCCATCGCGTAGTCGCGGACCGGCTCCCACGGAATCCGCCGCGCGGCTCTGCGGTACGCCCGTGGTCGCGGGCCCCCACGAGTCGGACAGGCCCGCCTCACGCCCGCCATGACAGGCGCGGGCACGAGACGGGCACACGGTCGACGCGACGGGTCCTAGCCGATGTCGAAGTCGAGATTCGTCACGTACCAGGAGTCCTCGATCTTGCCGGAGTGGACCTTGATGTCCAGCTGGTCCGCCGTCACTCCGGTGGAGTGCGACAGGATGATCTTTTCGAGGGTCTGGCCGTCGACGGTTATCTTGTCGGCGGGGTACTTGACGGTGTCGCCGGTGGCCGGGGCCTTGGCGACCTCCACCTTCGGGTCCGCGGAGGGCGGCTCAGGTGTGAACGACTCACCGAGCTGCTTGACGGTCGCGTCGATCTGCTTCCGGTCGGGCGCGTCGTCGCCGCAGGTCTCCTCACTGCCGACCTTGGCGGGCGTCGAGCCCTCGGCCGGTTCCGCCATCACCAGGCAGGCCTCCTTGGGCTGCTGCTTGATGACCGCGGTGACCCACGCGGCGACGGCTCCCTCGGGGGTGGACTGGTCGGCGGCCGAAGCCGGTGCCGATGCCGAGGCGTCCGAGTCCGGCTTCTTCTCGTCGGCCGCGGGCGAGGCGCTCGCGTTCGACTTCTTCTTAGAGTCGGAGTCCGAGTCGCTCGAACATCCCCCGAGAGCCACGACCGCCGCCAGCGTCGCTCCCGCGATCGAGCTGATCCGTCTCGTCCTCTGATCCACTAACACCACTCAACAGCCTTTCCTGTGAACACACATGTGCCTCAGCGACCCCACGAGTCATCTCTCGTCGCAGTTCCGCCTCGACCATCAAGACGGCGCGCGGAGCCGAGCGGTTCTGCTTCGAACCGCTCGGAATCGGCGGGGTCACCGGTCAGGCGAACTGCCACAGGTGGTCGTCGGTGCCGTTGTCCTCGAATTGGACGACATGGGCGCTGTTCTGGGTGGACATGCCGTCCACTCCCAGCACCTTCCCGCTGTGCTTGTTGCGGATCAGGAACCAGCCGCTCCCCGCGTCGACGAACTGCCACAGGTGGTCGTCGGTGCCGTTGTCCTCGAACTGCACGACGTGGGCGCTGTTCTGTGTCGACATGAGGTCGACGCCCAGGACCTTCCCGCTGTGGCCGTTGCGGATCAGGGACCATCCGTCACCCCGGCCCACGACCTGCCAGGCATGGTCCCCGGTGCCCGAGTTGTCGAACTGCACCACGTGGGCGCTGTTCTCGGTGGACATCCCGTCCACGGCGAGCACCTTCCCGCTGTGCTTGTTACGGATCCGCCGGTACGGAGCCTCGGGCTGCCAGGGAGTCCCGTCGGGGGAAGCGGTCGGGAAGGACGCGATACGCAGGCGCGCCGCGCCCATGGGGATCAGCGTGACCTGCTCCACCGCACCCGCGGACCGGGCCGGGCTCTGCTGCAGCGGAGCCACCACGTGCTCGTCGTCGGCGATCCACTCGGGGACACGGCGTGCGTCGGCGGTGAGGGAGACGGGGGTGGCCGACTGCGTGAACGGATTCGCGGCGACCGGCCCCGGAGCGCGGTGCACCACCACACTCCCGCCGGGCACCAGCCCGTAGTTCCACGGGGTCGTGGCATGGACCTCGTACTCGGGGAAGACCGAGTCGCCGCCGTAGCGGACGTATCGCTCGCCGATGCGCAGCGCGTAGGTCAGCGGACCGTGGCTGACGCTGACCGAGTCGCGGTTCCCGGGCCAGGTGTGCACGGTCGTGCTCTGCGGCAGCCGCAGGGAGACACGGTCGCCGTCGGCCCAGGTGCGGTCCACGCGTACGAAGGCCGGTCCGCTCCGCGCCGGCACGCTCTTGCCGTTGATCTGCAGCCGGGGCGCCGCACACCAGCCGGGTATCCGCAGCAGCAGCGGGAAGCGGACGGACCGCGGTGTCGAGACGGCGAAGTCGACCGTCTCGCGGAACGGGTAGTCGGTGGTCTCGGTGACGGTGACGGAGGTGCCTCCGGCCACCTCCGTCGTGACCTGGCAGGCCGCGTACATGGCCGCCGCGAGGCCGCCGTCCGGTGTGCCCAGCCAGAGTTCCTCGGCGAAGTAGGGCCAGCCCATGCCGTAGTTGTGCGGGCAGCAGCGGTACTGGTCGATGCCGGGCTGGAAGGACTGCATGGCGAAGCCGTTCTGGAACTGCCCTTGCGTCTTGCGGGAGTTGTCCAGGTCGACACTGTTGGCGCTGGTCACGTAGTGCACGCCCTTGCCGTCCGGGTCCAGGGACGCGGGCAGCATGTTGAAGGCCAGCTCCTCGCACCGGTCGGCCCAGAGAGGGTCGCCGGTGACGCGCGTGAGCAGTTCGTGGCTGGCCATGAACTCGACGACACCGCAGGTCTCGAAACCCTGCCGCGGATCGCCGAACCCGGGCCGGATGTTCTCGTCGCCCGCGAAGCCCCCACCGGCGAACTGGCCGTGCGCCGCGAGGAGTTCCGTGTACGTGCGGTAGCTGGCGCGGGTGTGCTCCGCCGAGCCGGAGCGCTGCGCGTACTGGGCCGGTTCGCGGAAGCCCTGCGCGATGTTGACGTTGTGGACGTTCGGCAGCGCGCCGGTCCAGTCGGCACCCCACGTGTGCATCTTGTCGACCAGGTCGAGGAGGAAGGGCTCGGGTGTCCGGCGGTACAGCCACAGGGCGATGTCCATGCAGTCGCCCCACCGCTGCGACACCCAACTGGTGTCGAAGGCACCCTTGCCCTGCGTGTTCATGTACCGCAGGAACCGGGTGAGGAAGGGCACGACCCGGGTGTCGCCGGTGAACTCCTCGAAGCTGCGCAGCGCCTGCAGGAGGGGAAGGAAGGGCCAGAAGTCGGGGCCGCCGTTGAGCGCGGTCCGCAGGGCGCGCGGCCCGAAGAAGCCGTCGCTCTGCTGGGTGGTGAGGATCGCGTCGATCCAGCGCCGCGCCCGGTCCAGCGCGGCGGTGTCGCGGGTGGCGACGGCCAGCGGCACGTAACCGCGCAGCCAGTACGGCAGTTCCTCCCAGGCGCTGTTCTCGGGATGGACCCAGCCGCTCGTGGCGAAGTCCAGGAAGTGGGACTTCTCGGTGAGCCGGCCGCAGAGTCCGTCGAGTTGGAGCCGCAGCTGACCGGCCAGCCAGCCGCGCGGGACGATACTGCCCGGCTTCAGCCGCAGGAAGGCATCGGCGACCACTTCGGCGGCGGTCCCGGCCTCGGCTGCGGCCCCGGCTGCGGTCACCCGGGGCGCGGCGGCGGCGACGGATCCGGTGTGCATCAGGGGTGCGCCCGCACCGAGCGCGAGAGTGCCGGTGCGCAGCAGATGGCGTCTGTTGATCGGCATGTCACTGCTTCCTGTTGGGGGAGAGGAAGGGGCCACCGACGGCCTGCCGTGGAGGATGCTCGGACGTCGGCCGTGAGCGGCGGAACAGAGGCTGTACAACGTTGGAAAGTCGGCTTGCGGCATCACAGCACGGCGTACGGCGGCTGTCCAGAGAAATGACAAGGACATGCCCGTCCTGTTGTGCCTGCGGGGCCCGGCACGGCGGCGTATGGTTGGTTCGCCTGTTCTGACGTGTGGACCCGCGGCCTCGGCAGCGCCCGACCCTCTGCCGCCGGCCGCCGCCATCCCCGGGAGAGCCCATGGGTACCCAGTTCGAGGCCACTGTCGACATCGACCGCCCGATCGACGAGGTCTTCGCCTTCCTCGCCGACGGCACCAACGATCCGAAGTTCAGCCCCCGCGTGCAGAAGATCGAGAAGACGCCGGACGGGCCGACGGCCGTCGGCACGATGTTCCGCAGCACCGTGAAGGACGCCGGCATGACGACGGGCCGGGAGTTCGAGATCACCGAACTCGTCTCCCCGAGCAGGATCCGCTGGAGCGAGCGGTCCAAGAACCTGATCACCGCGGCCGACGGAGGCTACGACCTGGAGCCGACGCCGAGCGGCGGAACCCGCGTCCGTATCTTCAACGTCCTGGAGGGCCACGGCGTCGGCAAACTGCTGCTGCCCCTCGCGGGCGGCGCGGCACGCAAGGACGCCCCTGCTTTCGGACAGCGCATCAAGGCGGCCGTTGAGGCCTCCTGAGACCGTGGACCCCGCGGGCGGCGCTCCCTTAATTCGGTGGAGCGCTGCCCGCCCGGCTCGTTAGGGTCGCCCGATGAGCACGCGTACCTTCCGTATCACCGTTCGAGGCGTCTTCGACGGGCTCCGCGCCGATCAGCGGGCCGCCCTGCTGGCCGACGCCGCCGAGCACGACGTGCTGCGCGCGGCCTTCACCCCACAAGGGCATCTGAGCTACGACATCGCCGCACGGTCCGCCTTCACCTTCCGCTTCGTGGACACGGGGGAAGAGGAGGAGGACATCCTCGACGCGACCGAACGGGCCGAGACGGCGGCCGAGGCCTGGCTCACGGCACGCGGATACGGCTTCAAGAACCTCCGGTCCACCGCCGAGGATCTCTCACAGGCCCCGCTGGGAAAGCGGCAGCGGCGCGAGGCGGCCCGGAAGCACACCTGACCGGACCGCCGGCCGCCCGTTCAGCCATTCAGCAGGGCTGTCTGCCCAGCGTGCGCGCGAGTTCCGTCGTGGCGTGCGCGATCTCCGTGTCGTCCTCCGACTCCAGCACGTCGAGCGCGTCCTGGTGGGCGTGGACGGCCTCCCTCGCCGCGCGCTCCCACACGGCCGGGTTCTCCCGGTGGTTGAGCAGCTTCGGATAGGCGTCCGCGATGCTCTCCCACTGCCGGGTGTCCGCGATGTTCTTGAGCAGCTGCAGGATCGATGCCCGGCACGTCACCTGGGGCAGCTGTGCGAGTTCCCAGAGGAAGGGGACCGTGGCGGCGGTCGCCTGCTCCACGACGAAGCCGTACTGGCAGACGCGTTCGCGCAGTTCCTTGAGTGCCGTCGCCGCGGTCTCCGCGTCCCCCCAGGCGACACTGCTGAGGAGCAGGGGGATGGCGGTGGCGCAGCCCGTGGAGTCCCGCATCTCACTCCAGGAGATGCGGCCCATGGCGGTCAACGGCGTGCTCGACGCCGCTCCTGTCCGGGCCAGTTCGTGCCCTCGCTGCCCGGTCCTCGGCTGCTGCGGCGGAACGCTATGCATGGCGTCAGGCCTTTCCGGCGTGTCGTATCGGTTGGGTGACGAGGGCGGCGCATCCGTCCGGAGCGGGGGTCCGAAGGGACGTACCGCGCCCCGGGTGTTCACGGATGTGTGCGACTGCCGATACGACTGCCCCGCCGGCCATCAGAGGCGGTCGCGCCGGAAGCCCGGTGAACCTGCCCAGGCCTCCTGCCGGCGCTGCGGTCGGCCGCAGCGACGAGAGCTCTGGACGCGCAGGTGACAACACGTCATCTCCCTGATCTGACGTCAGGACGCGATGCCCTGGCTGGGGTTGTCGGCGCTGCAGTTATTATCCACACTGAACACGGCCGCGTGCAATTGCACGCGAAATTGCGTGAAGTTTGGCCGAAGACGCTTGGTCGAGGGCCGCCGGGCCGCCGGTTCGATTCGGCGCAGGGACAACGGGAACAGCGAGGAGACGCGGTGCCACAGGTGGAGAACGGGATACGGGCCAGCTCGCTGGACGTCAGCTGGACCAAGAGCCGCCACAGCAATGCCGAGGGAAACTGCGTCGAGGTCGCACGGATCGACGGGGGCGTCGCCGTGCGCAACTCCCGTGATCCCGAGGGGCCCGCGCTCGTCTACACGTCCGCGGAGCTGGCGGCTTTCCTGGCGGGAGCCAAGGACGGCGAGTTCGACCATCTGCTGTGAGCCGCCGTTCGCCGGCTCAACTGCCGAACCTCTGAAGGGGGATGGGATGCCGCGCGGTCCGGTGCGATACTGTTGCCGTCCTTGTGCCGGATTGCGGGGGAGTCGAAGATGGTAGCCGGGTCGCCGCGCGTCGCACGGCTCGAATCCTATCTGGAGCGTTCCGAGCCGGCTCCGACGCTGCTGAAGATGCTGGTCGGCGTCCAGCTCTCGGGTTTCCGGGAGGACGCCGGCCTCGCTCAGGACCAGGCGGCACGCGCCCTGGGCTTCAGCGGCGCCAAGCTCTCACGCATCGAGTCGGGCAAGGGCCGCAAACCACCGACCGAGACCGATGTACGCGCCCTGCTGCGGCTGTACGGCACCGACGAGTACGAGGCCTCGGTGCTCCTCAAGCTGCTGCACCGGGCGGGCGAGCCGGGCTGGTGGCAGCGTTACGACAAGCGCCTGATGCCCGAATGGTTCGAGCGGCTGGTGGGCCTCCAGGAGGCGGCAGCCACCATCCGTACCTTCGAGATCCAGTACGTGCCCGGCCTGCTGCAGACGCCGGCGTACACCCGGGCCGTGGTCGAACGGGGCCTGCCGAACGCACCGTCCGCCGAGGTGCACCGCAGGGTCGAACTGCGCATGCGCCGCGCCCAGTTGCTGCACCGCGAGGACGCCCCGCAGCTGTGGGCCGTCATCGACGAGTCCGTCCTGCTGCGTGTACTGGGCAGCCGGGAAGCCATGCGCGAGCAGCTCGCCCACCTCATCGACATGGCCCAACGGCCCCATGTGGTCCTGCAGATCGTGCCGCTGGACGTCACGAACGCCTCGGCGCCCGCCATACCGATCACCTATCTGCGGTTCGGCGGACTCGACCTGCCGGACGTCGTCTATCTGGAACACATCAGGAGCGCGCACTTTCTTGAGGACCGCGACGAGACCGAGGAGTACCGCCTCACACTCGACCGGCTGGCCGACGAGGCCCTGATGCCCCGTGACTCCCTGGAGATGCTGAGAACCACGATGGAGCAGCGCTACGGGTCCGAGTGACCCGCGCGCAGCAGACGTGAATCGCCGGACAAGCCCTAGGGAAGCCGGCCCAGACCGCCGAACTCGATCCATTCCTGGGAGAGCTGCCGGGTCTGCACCTCACTGTCGGGGCGCCAGGTGGAGACCTCCACCAGTCCCGGCTCCAGGATCTCCATGCCGTCGAACAGCGCCGCTACGTCCTTCTCCTGGCGTACGCGCCCCCAGTGGCCCTGCGTCGCCTGGTCCATGAAGTTGGTGACGAAGTCCCGGACCTCGGCATCCTCGCTGACCAGCTGGCAGATCACCAGGAAACTGCCGGGCGCGAGCCGCTCGCTGACGCGCTCCACCACGGCCTGCGGGCCGTCGGTGTCGCTGTCGGGGATGCAGTGGAAGACCGAGTTGAACAGCGCGGCGACCGGCTGCGAGAAGTCGATCAGACGCCGGGTGTCGGGATGGGCGAAGATCTCCTCGGTGTTGCGCATGTCCGCGTGGATGACCGCGGTGCGGTCGTTCTGGTCCAGCAGCGCCCGGCCGTGGACGAGCACCATGGGGTCGTTGTCGACATAGACCACCCGTGAGTCCGGGTCGATGCTCTGCGCGACCTGGTGCACGTTGTCCTGGGTGGGCAGGCCGGATCCGTGGTCCAGGAACTGCCGGATTCCGTAGTCCGTGGCCAGCGTCCTGACGACCCGCTGCAGGAAACGCCGGTTGTTCAGGGCCAGCCGACGGGTGCTGGGCACGACCTTGTCGAGTTCCTCGCACGCCGCGCGGTCCGCGGAGTAGTTGTCCTTGCCGCCCAGATAGTGGTCGTACATACGGGCGGCCGTCGGAACAGTGGCGTCGATCTTCTTGGACAGCGGCCTGTCGGTGTTCATGGTTCCCCCGGCTCGATCGGCACCAGCTGTGTCCGTAACAGGAACTACATCTTAGGGAGTTGACGTTTGCCACGGCCAGCCTGTCGCCGTATCAGGCCTTCGGATGAATGAGTAGATCATGTGTCCGACGACCATGGCTCGGGCTTCGGCGCCCGCCCGCCGCACCGCTGCGGAGCGCGCGGCGTACGGCCATCAGGCCACCGCCACGCTCGTCGTCAACGCCTCACGGAGCCAGGAGTCCGCTCCGCCGAGGCTCGGATCGGGCGTCAGTTCCGCCGCCAGCCGCCAGTAGCGGGCCATCACCGGATGATCCGCCGCGGCGAGACGGACCGTGAGTGCGCGACGGAAGGCGGGGCTGTCCCGGGTTCCGGCGTCACGGGCGTGGGCGGCGACGTAACAGTCCAGTGCCTCACCGGGGCCCGGCGCGCGGTCGGCCCGCAGGGCGGCGGCCACCAGGAGGTACGCCTCGTGCAGACCGTCGTAGAGCAGGTCCGGGTGTGCGGCGGTGGCGGGCCGGTGGGACACGAGGCAGCGATCGGTGGCGGCCGTCGCCAGGGCGTGGAGGCGGGCGAAGGCGAGGACCTGGTCCGGGGTCGGGTCGGCCGGGGGCCGGGGGACGGCCGCCTCGGTGACGGCGCCGCGCAGCCGGGCGGAGAGCCGGACCGGCAGCACCCGGCGCCAGTAGTGCGCCAGGGCGGAGGTGCTGGGCGGGACACCGACCGCCCCGATCACCTCAAGGCGCTCCGCGAGCTGCTCCGGGTCGCCGTCGTGCACCGCACGCAGCGCGGCCTCGCGCCAGCGCAGGGCGGCGAGTTCGCCGCCGAGGTCGGCCAACCGGCGTGCCACCACGGCCTCCAGGGTGTCGCCGCGGTCGAGGACCCGCCCGATCTCCGGGACGGGCACGCCGAGCGCGCGCAGCGCGCGGATCATGCGCAGCCGCTCCGGCGCCCCGGGACCGTAACGCCGGTGGCCGCCGCCGCTGCGCGAGGCTTCGGGCAGCAGGCCCCGGTCGGAGTAGAAGCGGACGGTCTTGACCGTGGTCCGCGCCAGCGCGGCGAGTTCGCCGATGCTCAGGGTGCCATGGACGCGGCTCGCGCCGTCCACGGAGCTCATGCCGCTCGTGCCGTCGGGTGGCAAGGGTTGAACCTCCCTCAGGGGGAGTTCCTAGGTTAGCCAGGGCGGCGGGCGGGCCGGCCGGCCCGCCCGGACGAACCCCCCCAGGGGGTTTAGCTGTCCCAGGTGGTCCGGGTGGCGGGGCCGGTGACCCACGGCCGGGGCGG
>NZ_JBHWZP010000039.1:0-44884 GCF_042728395.1 Streptomyces sp. NPDC060205 | reverse complement strand
CCCACTTGGGTGCGGGCCCGCGGTGCGTTCGCCTCCGGGCCCTCCCTCCGGGCCCTTCCCGCCCTCCGGACCCGTACGTGCGGCCGGCTCCGGCCGGTGCCACCGCCATGCGCGTGTGCCTGTCGTGGGCATGAGAAGGCGGTAAGAGGCGCAGCGAAGCGGTGTGAACCGGGAATGCCCATCTCCTGGCTCGTGTTGTCGATTAGGAACACGAGGAGGAGCGGTCACAGTGCTTGATCCGCAGGGTTTGTACGCATGGGAGCCGAAGGGCCTGGCCGTGGTCGACGTGGCGCTCGCCCAGGAGTCGGCCGGTCTTGTCATGCTCTACCACTTCGACGGATACATCGACGCGGGAGAGACCGGCGACCAGATCGTCGACCGGGTCCTCGACTCGCTGCCCCACCAGGTCGTCGCGCGGTTCGACCACGACCGGCTCGTGGACTACCGCGCCCGCCGCCCGCTGCTGACGTTCAAGCGCGACCGCTGGGCCGACTACGAGGAGCCCACGCTGGACGTGCGGCTCGTCCAGGACGCCACCGGCGCCCCCTTCCTGCTGCTCTCCGGGCCCGAACCGGACGTGGAGTGGGAGCGCTTCGCCGCGGCCGTCCAGCAGATCGTGGAGCGTCTCGGCGTCCGGCTGTCCGTGAACTTCCACGGCATCCCCATGGGCGTCCCGCACACCCGCCCCGTGGGCCTCACCCCGCACGGCAACCGCACGGACCTCGTCCCCGGCCACCGCAGTCCCTTCGACGAGGCCCAGGTCCCCGGCAGCGCCGAGTCCCTGGTCGAGTACCGCCTCATGGAGGCCGGACACGACGTCCTCGGAGTCGCCGCGCACGTGCCCCACTACATCGCCCGCTCCCCGTACCCGGACGCCGCGCTGACGGTCATGGAGTCGATCACGGCCGCGACCGGCCTGGTCCTGCCGGGTATCGCGCACGGGCTGCGCACCGAGGCGCACCGTACGCAGACGGAGATCGACCGGCAGATCCAGGAGGGCGACGAGGAACTCGTCGCGCTGGTCCAGGGACTTGAGCACCAGTACGACGCCGCCGCGGGCGCGGAGACGCGGGGCAACATGCTGGCCGAGCCGGTGGACATTCCGTCCGCGGACGAGATCGGGATGGAGTTCGAGAAGTTCCTGGCCGAGCGCGAAGGTGATGCGTAGCTCGCTCTTTGTGAGCGGCTACGCGGGTCGCTCCGCGAGGGGCGGGGGCGGGGGTTGTATTTTGGGCGCGGGCCGGTGGGGGTCGGGCGCGCCGTTCCCCGCGCCTCTGACGGGGCGCCTGGCGGACGCCCCTGAAGGGCGCCCCTGCGGGCCCCGGGCTTATGCTGCTGGGCATGTTGAAGGTGGGGCTGACCGGTGGGATCGGGGCCGGTAAGAGTGAGGTGTCGCGGCTGCTCGTGGAGCACGGGGCCGTGCTGATCGACGCCGACAGGATCGCCCGGGAGGTCGTCGCGCCGGGAACACCCGGGCTGGCGGCCGTGGTCGACGCCTTCGGAGAGGACGTGCTCGCCGCGGACGGCACCCTCGACCGGCCGAAGCTCGGCTCCATGGTCTTCGCGGACGCGGACCGGCTCGCCGTGCTGAACTCGATCGTGCACCCCTTGGTGGGCGCCCGCTCCCGCGAGCTCGAAGAGGCCGCCTCGGCGGACTCCGTGGTCGTGCACGACGTACCCCTGCTGACGGAGAACGGCCTCGCGAAACTGTACGACCTCGTGATCGTGGTCGACGCCGCCACGGAGACACAGCTCGACCGGCTCGTCCGGCTGCGCGGTATGACCGAGGCGGACGCCCGCGCGCGTATGGCGGCCCAGGCCACCCGGGAGAAGCGCCGGGAGATCGCCGACGTCGTCATCGACAACGACGTACCCCTGGAAGCGCTGCGGCGGCGCGTACGGGAGGTGTGGACCGACCTGGAGCGGCGGGCCCGGACGGCCGGGGAGCGCGACGGGGAGCAGCGGGCGTCCTCGGAATAGTGGGTGCCCGTCAGGCGTTGACTGTCCCCAGCGAGGGAAGGAATGTGCCGTGCCCGAGACCAGCGGATTCGCCGGACGTACTCCGGAGACGCATGTCATCGACTTCCGTGCCGCGGAGCAGCTGCTCGCCGCGCGGGATCCCAGGGGCGCGGTGAAGCTGCTCGACAACGTCATCGCCGCGTACCCGGAGAACACGGCCGCACGGCTGCTGCGCGCGCGGGCCTTCTTCGCCGCGGCGCAGCTGCGGCCCGCCGAGCTGGAGTTCACCATCGTGCTGGAGCGCGAGCCGGACAACGCCTTCGCGCACTTCGCGCTCGCCCGCACCTACGAGCGCTCCGGGCAGCCGGCGCAGGCCAAGCGCCACTTCCGGCTCGCGGCGGCGCTGGACCCGCAGCCGGAGTACCTGGCCGCGGCACGGTTCGACTCCTGAGCCAGGTCCACTCCCGGTCCTGAGCCAGGTCCACTCCTGGTCCTGAGCCGGATTCACTCCCGGTCCTGACCCGAGCCCCTGCCCGGTCCGGCGCGGATGGCGGTCCCGGCCAGTCCTAGTCCCGGTGGTCCGGTGGCGGGTACGGCGGGATGTCGGGCCCCGGCTGATAGTGCGGCCCCTGGTGGAGATGCCTGAGGATCATCGCCAGATCGACCGTGACGACCAGCCACAGCACACCGCATGCGACCGCCCAGCCCGTCCGCCCGGCGACAGCGAACGCGGCCGTGCCCGCGGTCGCCCAGACGAGCCCCCACACACTCAGCCACAGACGTGCTCGCAGCGCACTGCGCGCAGTTGTCGGTTCACTGCCCGTACGCATAGGGATCACTACTCCTACCGGAAAAACGTACTCTTCGTAGTGCACATTTCACCTGGGGCGGGCGAACGAGCGGACGGGGAGCGGCTGTGCTGGTGGAGGAGCTGCGGGCGGACGAGAAGCTCGCCGGATGGCTGAGAGACCTGGAGAGCGGGGGCGCACCGCGTACGGCGGTGGCCCTTCCTGAGGCGATCGAGCTGCCGGACGTACTGCTCGACCTGGCGGTACCGCACGAGTGCGTCAACGAACTGGTCGCACTGCGCGCCCGGCTGGCGGCGGACCCGGAGGCGCTGACGCTGCTCGGGCTGTGCGTCGACCGGTTCGTACGCGACATGGGGAGGATCGGCGGGGGATGGGAGCCGCCCGCGTTCCCGGAGTCCACCGGCGCGCTGGGCCGTACCTTCCAGGTGTTCGTCTTCATCGCCGCGCTGCCGTACGTGCGTGCCTACCACCGGCAGCGGGACATCCCGGCGGACGTCTCCCGGCGCACCCTCGCGGACCTGGGCCGGAACCTGGCCGTGCACCGGCGGCGGACCGGCACCACGGGACTGCTCGTGCCGTGGTGGATCGGGCTGCACTTCCACGGGGAGCTGTACCAGCTGGGGCGGCTGCAGTTCCAGCGCGCACGGCTCGGCGGACGCACCGGGCAGGCGGCGGCGGACGCGGGGCTCGCCACAGGACCCGGCGAGCCCTGTCTGAGTCTGCACATCGCAGACTTCCGCGGGCCGCTGTCACCGGAGGCCTGCGACCGGTCGCTGGACCTGGCGCGGGAGTTCTTCGCGCGCCACTACCCGGACGAGCACTACGCGGTGGCGGTCTGCCAATCCTGGCTCCTCGACCGGCAGTTGACGCGCTATCTGCCCGCCGACTCCAACATCGTGCGTTTCCAGGAGCGGTTCCGGATCGCCCACGAGGAGGCGAAGGCCGACGACAAGGCACCCGTGGCGTTCGTCTTCGGCGACCCCGAACTGCCCGTGGCGGACCTGCCGAGGCGGACCGGTGTGGAACGGGCGGTGGGGGACCATCTGCGGGCGGGCGGTCACTGGTACGGCGGCCACGGGTGGTTCGCGCTCTGAGCGTCCGCCGGCCGGCCGGACCACGGCTTCGGCGGGCGTCGGTTCCACGGCCCGATCACGTCTCACTCGAAGGGTGAGACGGGCGGGGAGGGGAACGGCAGTGCGGGCGCGGGCCGTTGGGCGGGTATGACGATCGAGATGCGTGAGGGGTACGAAGGGACGGGGCCCGGCGCCATCACGCCGGACGGCTGCGCGGTCGAGCTGTACGCGCGCCTGTCCGTCGGGGACGAGCCGGACATCATCGCCTCGGCCGTGCCGGCGGGGGCGCACATCCTCGAACTGGGGAGCGGGGTGGGGCGTATGACCCACCCGCTCCTGGAGCGGGGCTTCACGGTGACGGCCGTGGACGAGTCCGCCGAGATGCTGGAGCGGGTGCGAGGGGCGCGCACGATACGCAGCGCCATCGAGACGCTGGACCTGGGCGAGAGGTTCGACGTGGTGATGCTCGCGTCGTTCCTCGTGCACGCCGGGGACGCGGAGGTGCGGCGCGGAATGCTGGGGGTGTGCCGCAGCCATGTCGCGGACGGCGGCTGTGTGCTGATCCAGCGCGAGGGCGAGAACTACCACACCGACCTGCCGCGCGAGCGGCTCGATCCGAGCGGGTTCACGATCCGCATGCTGTCCGCGGAGCCGGTGGGGGACGGGGTCAACTCGGTGCGTGCGGAGTATGTGTTCCCGGACGCGGTGTGGACGCAGACGTTCCGCGCCCGGCCGCTCAGCAAGGAGCAGTTCGAGGCGGCGCTGGCAGAGGCGGGCCTGCGGGTCGACCGGTACCTCACGGAGGACCGGGTGTGGGTACGGGCAGTACCGCTGGAGGCGTGACCCGCATCGCACCCTTGAGGACAAAAGCGAGGCCGCATCCCGGCTTGCAGAGGCGCGGGGATGAAAGCCAGGGCGCAGCCCGGCTTTCAGGGGCGCGGGGAACTGCGCGCCCGACCCCCACGCACTCGCACCCGACCACGTCCCCCCCCCCGGGACCACGGGACACGTCCCTGTCCCAAGGGCTACTCGGGCCGCTCGGGCCGCTCGGGCTCCTTGGGCTGCCCGGGCCGCTCGGGCTATTCGGCCGAGCCAAGCCCCCGCAGGCGTTCCAGCTCGCGGCGGTCGCGCTTGGTGGGCCGGCCCGCGCCCCGGTCGCGGATGCCCGCCGGGGCGACGGCCGCGCGGGGCGGCGGCGGGGGACTGTTGTCGACGTAGCACTCGGCGGCGACCGGAGGCCCGACCCGCTTGCGGATCACGCGCTTCACGATGACGACCCGCTCCCGGTCCGCGTGCCGGAGGCGGACCTCGTCACCGACGCGGACGGCGTACGCGGGCTTGACCCGTTCGCCGTTCACCCGGACATGGCCGCCACGGCAGGCGGTGGCGCCCATGGAGCGGGTCTTCACGAGGCGGACGGACCAGATCCAGCTGTCCACGCGCACGGTCTCGCCGCTCGCGGGCGCGGCGGCCTTCGCGACGGCCACGGCGTCGGCCGTGCCGCCGGTTGTGGTGGCGGCACCGGCACCGGCACCGGCACCGGCACCCGCCCCGTTCCTCCGCGTCCCCGACTGAGTCCCTGAAGCCATGGTCCGACCTTAGCCCTCGGCGGGGGTGGGGCCGGAATCGTTTTCCGTCGCGTGGAGCCGGGTTCTCGCCGGGCATAGCGTGTCCGTATGAAGCAGGAGCGCAGCGTGGTGGAACTGGACCGGCGGATCGCCGGGTGCCGGGCCTGTCCGCGGCTGGTCGAGTGGCGGGAGGAGGTGGCCCGGACGAAGCGGGCCGCCTTCGCGGACTGGACGTACTGGGGCCGCCCGGTCCCGGGGTTCGGACCGCCGGACGCCTCGCTCCTCGTGATCGGGCTCGCACCCGCGGCGCACGGCGGGAACCGGACCGGCCGGATGTTCACGGGAGACAGGTCCGGGGACGTGCTGTACGCGGCGCTGCACGACGTGGGCCTCGCCTCGCGGCCCACGGCCGAGAGCGCCGACGACGGACTGACCCTGTACGGGGTCCGCGTCACGTCTCCCGTGCACTGCGCGCCGCCCGCCAACAAGCCGACGCCCGAGGAACGCGACACCTGCCGCCCCTGGCTCGTGAACGAACTGCGGCTGCTCGCCCCCACCCTCCGCGCGGTCGTCGTGCTCGGCGGTTTCGGCTGGCAGGCGGCGCTGCCCGCGTTCACCGAGGCGGGGTGGCAGGTGCCCCGGCCCCGCCCGGCCTTCGCCCACGGAGCGCGGGTCGTCCTGGAGGGCGAGGGCCCGCAGGCCCACCCCCTCCAGCTCTTCGGCTGCTACCACGTGAGCCAGCGCAACACCTTCACCGGCCGGCTGACCCCGGAGATGCTCAGGGACGTGCTGCGTACGGCAGCCGGGGCGGCAGGCCTGCCGACGGCCCCGTACCCGAGCTAGGGCCCCGCCCGAGGGGCGCGGGGAACTGCGCGCCCAGCCACGGCCGGCCCGCAGCCGCGCACCACCCCGGCCCCGCCTCACACTCCCTGGCGCCGCCCCACACTCCCCACTCCCCGCCCCCGGGCGCGCGGCTACCGACGCGCCCGGTCCCGTTCGCCCGCCGACTGGACGAACTGCAGTTCCAGGGTGGCCGGGGGAGCGGTGATGCCGGGGCCGCCGGATTCCGCCCAGCGGAGTATCTCGTCGGTGCAGTCGTCGCCCATCGACCAGCCGATCCAGACGGCCTTGCCGCCCCGCCTGCGGCCCTCGCCCGACGGCTGTACGACGATGATGTTGGCCTGGTCGCAGGGGCCGAGGCAGTCCGCCGTACGGACCGCGAGGCGGCCACCGGAGGCGTCGGCGGCGGCGCGCAGGCGGTCCAGTTGCCAGTCGTGGTCGTAGCCGGGGTACTTGCGCGCGTCGCCGCAGCAGCAGCCGCGGCAGACGACGAGCGTGCAGGGCCGGGTCCTCGCGGCACCGATCGCCGTACGGGCAGTCACACTTCTCCTTCGAGGCTGCCGGATCTGGATCCTTCGAGATCCGTACCGGTGGGGACGGGGGACGGGACGGGGGAGTCCGTGTCGGATGGGACGGGGATGTCCGTGTCGCCGAAGAGGTGCCGCACCGTCGAGCGGTAGTTGGCCCGGACGTGTGCCAGGGCGTGGGCGCGGGCCCGTTCGCGGTCTCCGGAGGCGATGGCCGCGTACAGCTCCCGGTGTTCGGCCAGGAGCTGCGGCCACTCCTCGTTCTGGCGGGTGAGCCAGCGCAGGCGGCCGTCGACCGGTTCCATCACGGAGATCAGCAGGCTGTTTCCGGCCATCGCCAGGATCCGGTCGTGGAAACGGGTGTTGATGTCGGTGATCGTCTCCGCGTCGTCGGCGGCGGTCGCGTCCGCCGCGCGGTCGAGGAGTTCGTCGAGCCCGGCCAGGTCGGCCCGGGTGGCGCGCTGGGCGGCCAGTCCGGTGGCGTACACCTCCAGGGCCTCGCGGAGTTCGAAGAGTTCCGCGACGTCCGTGCGGGTCAGCCGGCGTACGACCGCGCGGCGCGGTGTCTCGAAGAGGACGAAGCCCTCGGTGACCAGCGCCCGGATCGCCTCGCGGACCGGCACCCGGGAGACCCCGAACCGCTCGGCCAGCTCGCGCTCGACCAACCGGTCGCCGGGCAGCAGCCGCCCGGCGATGATCTCCTGCCGCAGCGAGCCGAGCACCCGCTCGCGCACCGCCCCCAGCGGTTCCACCGTCGTCATGCGTCCATCCTCGCCGACCCCGGGACTGTTTTACCTAGCTGTTACCGCGCGGACATGGCCAGATGTCGTCGGGAGCGGGACCATGACCACAGTTTGGTATACCAAAGCGCGCTGCAGTCGCCCCAGTCCTCCCGTCGTCCCCGACCACGCTCATGGAGGCCCTGTGTCACTCGCCGATCCCGCCGCAGCCACCGGCGCACCAGCTTTCGTCCCCGATCCCCGGCTCACCAACGAGGACCTCGCCCCCGCGGGCAAGCGCAACTGGAAGGTCTTCGACCTCTTCGCCATGTGGATGTCCGACGTCCACAACCTCGGCAACTACACGTTCGCCGCCGGACTGCTGGTCCTCGGCATGAACGTCTGGCAGATCTTCACGTCCCTGCTCGTCGGCTTCGTGCTCATCTACATCGGCATGAACTGGATGGGGAAGATCGGACAGCGCCACGGCGTGCCCTTCCCGGTCATCAGCCGCATCAGCTTCGGTGTCTGGGGCGCCAACATACCGGCGCTGATCAGGGCCGTCATCGCCATCATGTGGTACGGCATCCAGACCTATCTGGCCTCCGTCGCCGTCAACATCATGCTGCTCGCGGCCTGGCCGGGGCTGGAATCCTGGACCCACAGCTCCTTCCTCGGGCTCGACGCGCTCGGCTGGCTGTCCTTCGTCTCGCTGTGGCTGGTCCAGGCGCTGATCATCAGCCAGGGCATGGAATCCGTACGGAAGTTCCAGGACTTCTGCGGTCCCGCCATCTGGCTCGTGATGATCGCCCTGGCCATCTGGATCCTCGCGAAGGCCGGCTGGACCATCTCGCTCACCTCGACCCCGAACCCGGTCTCCGTGGGTGAGCAGTGGCGGCAGTGGTTCGGCGCGATCGGTCTGATCCTCGCCACGTACGGCACGCTGATGCTCAACTTCTGCGACTTCTCACGCTTCGCGCCCAGCTACCGGACCGTCAAGCGCGGCAACTTCTGGGGGCTGCCGATCAACTCGACGGCCTTCGTGATCGTGTCGGTGATCGTCACGGCCGGTTCCATCGAGGTGTTCGGCAAGGCGATCACCGACCCCGCCCACCTCGTCGCCGAGATCGGCAACAAGTGGGTGCTCATCCTGGGGGCCCTGACCTTCGCCATCGCCACCATGGGCGTCAACATCGTCGCCAACTTCGTCTCGCCCGCGTACGACCTCGCCAACGTCTGGCCGCAGAAGATCACCTTCAAGGTCGGCGGCATGATCAGCACGGTCGCCGCGCTGGTGGTGACCCCGTGGAACCTCTTCTCCAACCCCACGGTCGTCAACTACTTCCTCGGCGGCCTCGGCGCCTTCCTGGGCCCGCTGTTCGGCGTGATCATGCTCGACTACTTCTGGGTCAAGCACGGCCGTATCGACGTGAACGAGCTGTTCAACGCCGAGCCCGGCTCGCGCTACTACTACCGCAGGGGCGTCAACCCCAAGGCCCTGTGGGCGTTCCTGCCCGCGGCGGCGGTCTCGGCGGTCCTCGCGCTGGTGAAGACCTTCAGCGACGTGGCCCCGTACTCCTGGTTCATCGGTACGGCACTGGCCGCCGGGCTGTACGCGCTGCTGTGCCGCTCCGAGCGAGCCGCCGCCGTCGGGACGGCTCCCGCTCCCGCTCCGGCTCCCGCTCCGGCTTCCGCTCCTCAGGAGGGCTGAGCGTGCGGATCGTCGTCACCAACTGCAATACGACGCAGTCGATGACCGAGGAGATCGTGCGAGGTGCCCGGGCCGCAGCAGGCCCGGGCACCACCGTGCTCGGACTCACCCCCGCCTGGGGCCCCGAGTCCGCGGAGGGCTGGCTCGACAGCTATCTGTCGGCCGCCGCCGTCCTCGACACCCTGCGTACGTACGAGGGCCCGTACGACGCCGTCGTCATGGCCGGTTTCGGGGAGCACGGACGCGAGGGCGTACGGGAGCTCGTGGACGTACCCGTCGTCGACATCACCGAGGCCGCCGCCCATCTCGCGTGCCTGCTCGGACGGCGGTACGGAGTCGTCACCACGCTGGAGCGCTCGGCCGGGCAGATCGAGGACAGCCTGTACACGGCGGGGGTCGCCCAGCACTGCGCCGTCGTCGTCGGTACGGGGCTCGGCGTGCTCGACCTCGGCGACCCGGAGCGTACGGAGGCGGCGTTCGTCGCCGCGGCCGAACGGGCCCGGGACGCCGGTGCCGAGGTCCTGGTCCTCGGCTGCGCCGGGATGACCGGCCTGCAGCGGGCCGTGGCGGAGAAGCTGGGACTGCCCGTCGTCGACGGGGTGGGCGCCGCGGTGAAACTCGCCGAGTCGCTCGTGTCCCTGGGACTCAAGACGAGCCGCGCGGGCGGTTGGGCGAAGCCGCTGCCCAAGCGGCGGATCTGGTCGCCGCCGCCGCAGTGACGGCGAATGCGGGCGCCGCCGTCGCAGTGACGGTGCAGACGGGCGCCGCCGTCGGAGTGATTCCGGCTGTGGTGGAGGCGGCGGGCGCGGTGGCGGATCGCGGGGGACCGCAGACTCCGGGGGAGAGCCGCCGGCACCCGGCCGGCCGTTCGCGGACGAGCCGCCGCCGGTAGCGCGGCGGCCGGAACGGAGTCGGTCGTGCCCCCAGTCGTCGATGCCCGTGGCCGCCTCCGTCCTCCTCTTCGGAGCGGGGGCCGCATCCGGATGTTCGCGGTCGGGCTGGTCGCGTTGGGAGTGGCCGCGTCGGCCGGTCTGCGGGGCGGTGCGGGTCCGGGCGCCGGCGCCGAGGCCGCCCTCTGGGTGAACCCCGAGTCCAGCGCCGCCCGGCAGGCGGCCGAATGGCGTCGTACGGGACGGACCGCGGACGCCCTGCTGATGGAACGTATCTCCACCCGTCCCCAGGCCGAATGGCTGGTCGGCGCGGAGCCCCGGGCCGTCGTGGAGGCCCGTACCACCGCCGCCGCACGGGAAGGGCGCACGGCGGTACTCGTCGCCTACTACATCCCGTACCGCGACTGCGGCTCCTACTCGGGCGGCGGAGCCCCGAGCGCGACGGCATACCGGGCGTGGGTCGACGAGTTCGCGGCGGGACTCGGGGACCGGGGCGCGTACGTGATCGTCGAACCGGACGCGGTGGCGCACGGCGTGGACGGCTGCGGCCGGGTCGTACCGCGGGAGCGGTACACGCTGCTGGCGTACGCCGTCGACCGGTTCAAGCGGCAGGCGAACACCCGCGTCTATCTCGACGCCGGCAACCCCGCCTGGCACCCGGACACGTCGAGGCTGATCGCGCCGCTGCAGCAGTCGGGCATCGCCCGCGCCGACGGCTTCGCACTGAACGTCTCCAACTTCCAGACCAACGAGGACAGTTCGGCGTACGGCGACAAACTGTCCGCGGCCCTCGGCGACAAGCACTTCGTGATCGACAGCAGTCGCAACGGCAACGGGCCCCGGACCGGCACCGATTCCTGGTGCAATCCACCGGGCCGGGCCCTGGGCGTGGCACCCACCGCCGTCACGGGCGCGCCGCTGATCGACGCCTATCTGTGGGTCAAACGGCCCGGCGAGTCGGACGGCACCTGCCGGGGCGGCCCGGCGGCCGGCCAGTGGTGGCCGTCGTACGCGCTGGAACTCGCGCGCAACGCCCGGGGGTGAGCGACGGACGGCTCTAGGCGAGTTCGCCGTCGGAGTCCGGGATCACGGCTGTCGCGGTGATCTCCACGAGCTGGCCCGGATAGCCGAGGCAGGCGACGCCGAGGAGGGTGGAGGAGTGCGGGCCGGCACTGAGCCGGGAGGCCTCCACGACCTTCCAGACCTCGGAGAGCACGGCGGGGTCGGCACTCACCACGTACACGTCGGTGTACGCGACATGCTCGAATTCGCTGCCGACCGCCCGGAGCTGCTCACCCAGGTTCGCGATCACCTGCTCGGCCTGCCGTACGGGATCGCCCGGGCCGACGAGTTCGCCGTCCGCGTCGAGGGGCACGGACCCGGCGAGCAGCGCGAGGCGCGTGCCCGCCTCGACCACGGAGGCGTGGGAGTAGGTGGGTGGCGTGAAGAGACCGGGAACGGTGACGCGCTTCAGCACGGTGGTCGCCTTTCGTGAAGGGCGGGGCGGGGTGGGACGGCGGACAGATGGGCCGATGATGCGGTCCCGGCGCACGGCACCGCATCCGAATATCCGCCCGGCCAAAGACCTATGATCCTTTGCGTCTTTGCACCTACGAACGTGGCAGGAACGACCAGCAAGACCAAAGGAACCCCCCATGACTGTTCCCCCCGCCCCCGCTCCGGTTCCCCCCACCCCCACTTCGGTTCCCTCCACCCCTCCCGCCTCCCGCCGCGCCGGGTCACGCGTCACGCGGCGCGGACTGATCGGCGCCGCGGGCGCGGTCGCGGCAGGCGCCGCGTTCACTCCCGCCGCGACGGCCGACACCCCCTCGGAGCCGGCCGCCGCTGACCCCGCCGCCCCGGAGCCCGGCACGAGATCCGAGACGTTCCCCATGACCCGCGCCGAGACGGCCGGCGGCGAGGCACCCGTCGAGGCCGCCTTCCCCATCGGCTACGTGGGGGTGCGCTGGACCGGCACCCGCGAGGCGACCGGCGGCGGCATCAGGCTGACCGGCGCCGACGGTGCCCGGGGAGACTGGCAGCCGCTGAGCGGCCACGGCTGCTCGGACGGCGACGGCGGCGCCCTGCTCATCCCCGTGGACCGGGCCTCGGGCTACGAGCTCAGGGCGCCCGACGGGGCGAAGGATCTGCGGTCGACGGCCATCGACACCACCCGTGGCCCGGCGCGCGAGGTCGCCGTGCCCCGGGACCGCACCCGGCTGCGCGGCGTCGCCTACCTCTCGCGCGCGGCCTGGGGAGCGGACGAGAAGCTCCGCTTCAAGCCGGACGGCACGGAGAACTCACCGCAGACGTACTACAGGTTCCAGACCCTCACGGTGCACCACACCGCCACGGCCAACGGCGACGCGAACCCGGCCGCCACGGTGCGCGCCATGTACCACCAGCACGCGGTCACCAACGACTGGGGCGACATCGGCTACCACTTCCTCGTCGACGAGAAGGGGGAGATCTACGAAGGCCGCTACTCGGGCGAGGGCGGTACCCCCGCCCATGACGCGAACGGCAAACTCGTGACCGCCTTCCACACCGGCGGCTACAACGCGGGCAACCTCGGCATCGCGCTGATCGGCAACCTGGTGAAGCAGGGCCCGACGGCCGCAGCCCGCGCCGCCCTCACCGACCTGGTCCGGTCCCTGGTCCGTTTCCACGGGGTCGACCCGCAGGCCAGGGTCACGTACACCAACCCGATCAGCGGGGCGAAGAAGGAGGTCGACGAGATCAGCGGGCACCGCGACTGGCTGGCGACCGAGTGCCCGGGCGCGGTGATGTACGGGGAGCTGGCCGCCCTGCGGAAGGCGGTGGCGGCCGGCTGAGTCCGGGGAGCGCGCGCCCCCGGCGGGCGCGCCCTCCCCCGGTGCGGGGTTGCCGCCCGTGCCGATCCCACTACCGTGGGTTCCCGGACACGCGACGAAGGGGGCCCGATGGAAGCGGAGTTGGCGGCGCTGGCGGCGGCGGGGGCGACGGCTCTCGTGCAGCAGATGGTGACCGACGGGTGGGGGAGCGTACGGGACCGGGTCGTCGCCGTCTTCTCACGAGGGCAGGACGAGGAGGTCGTCCAGGGGGAGTTGGAGGAATCGCGCGCGGACCTGGTCGCGGCGCGGGACGCCGACGACGAGGACGCGGCGGCAGACGTCCAGGCGTCCTGGCGTGTCAGACTCCGGCGGGCCCTTCGCGACGATCCACAGGCGGCGGCGGAACTGCGCGCACTCCTGGACGAGTTGAGTCCGCGGTCCACGACGCCCACGACCCCCACGACACTCACCGTCCACAACACCGTCAGCGGCGGGACGTCCGGTGTGGTGGTGCAGGGAGGCACGTTCAGCGGCGGGCAGACGTTCGGGGAGTCCTCGCCCCGGACCTGACGCGGCTCGTCGCGCGGCTCGTCGAATAACCCTTCGATCAGCCCCCGTCGGCGCTGCTACCGTCATCGACGTGGCGAAACTCAATCAGATCATCGCAGTGGAGAAGGGCGTCAAGTCCAAGTCGCACCAGGACCTGACGGCCGCGCATCACGGGCTGCAGAAGCCTGCCCTGCTGGCCGGAATCTCGCGTACGTACCAGCCCAAGGACGAGGAGGGCGAGCAGCTGCCGCCCGAGTCGACCCGGGTGCAGGTGCAGGCCGAGAACGTGTTGCGGGACACCGCGGCCACGCTGACCCGGCTGTTCGACGTGACCGCCACCAAGGACTGGGCCAACTGCACGGCCCGCGCGGACGTGAAGGTCGACGGACGGGTGCTCGTCGCCGACGTTCCCGTGTCGTACCTGCTCTTCCTGGAGAAGCAGCTCACCGACCTCAACACCTTCGTACGGAAGCTGCCCGTGCTCGACGCCTCCGAGTCGTGGGTCCAGGACCCGTCGACCGACGCGTGGAAGACCGAGCCGGTGCGCACGCTCCGTACGAAGAAGGTTCCGCGCAACCACGTCAAGGCCGAGGCCACCGACAAGCACCCCGCCCAGGTCGAGGTCTACTACGAGGACATCCCCGTCGGGTACTGGACGACCGTGAAGTTCTCCGGCGCCCTGCCCGCGCGGCGCGTCAACGAACTGCTCGACCGGGTCGAGAAACTGCAGCAGGCCGTCAAGTTCGCCCGGGAAGAGGCGAACGGCGCGGAGGTCACCGACGAGCGGGTCGGGGACGCCGTGTTCGGCTACCTGTTCGGGTAGCCTCATCATCTCCCCGGCCATCGCCTCCGAAGGCCGACGGCCGGGGTGCGCGAGGAGCGCAAGCTGAACCTGAAGCTTGTCGTGACCGCGCGGTTCCAGTGGAGGTTCGAGTCCTCCCCGCGGCATTTTTCGCGCCGCGGTAGCCCAATCGGCAGAGGCAGACCGCGCTCAATCTCAGACTATTGCTCCAGTCTCAGCATTCGCCGCCGATCGCCGGATCGACCGGACCCAGGCTCCGGGCGTCGAAATGCCGGTTCAAGTCCGGCCCGCACAGCTCGATGTGCGGTGGTCCAAAGGCAGGACGCGGCGACATGAAACTGACCTGGGTCCTCAAGCGTGCCGGCGTGCCGCATGGGTGGCATCACAGGGCTCGGGGGCCGGCTACGCCCCCGGGCCCGCTCCCTTTACCGGCCGGGCGCTCGCCATCGGCCTCGCCCTAGCCATCGGCCTCGCCCTCGCCCTCGCCCTCGCGCCAGAGATTGCGTTCATAAAGAACCCGCATCCCGCCGAAATCGTCACACCGTGGAAACGCTCATGTCCGGTTTCGCCGCCGGACGCGATCTACCGTGAAGAAGCGAGCAAGAACCCCACCGACACCGCCCGGCCGACGTCGCCCGAAGGCATGCCACCCGCAACCGCCCTCGTCCCGACAGGAGCCCCGTGCCCGTGCCGCGACCGTTGCTCAACGTCCTCCCCGTCGCCCTTCCGCCCTGGCTCACGCACGCGCTGCGCGCGCAGCGGGGGCCCGTGCCGTGGAACGCCGTGCTGCGCGGGGTGCTGGCCGCCGGGCCCCTGCTCGTCGTGGCCGTGGTCGTGGGGCGCGAACCCCTCGGTGTGATGGCCGCCCTCGGAGCCATGTTCGCCGGGATCAACGACCGGCCGGGAAGCCGGCGCACCGCCGTGCCCCGGATCGGCGTGCCCGGGCTGGCCGGCGCCGCGGGCATCGCCGTCGGCACGTACGCCGGGGAAGGCCTCGGCGCCGTCCCGCTGACCCTGACGCTCACCGTGCTCGGGCTGCTCGCCGGGGCCGTCAGCGCGGTGGGGCCGGTGGCGTCCGGGGCCGGGACCCAACTGCTCGTCGCCGCGGCCATCGGCGCCGGGATGCCGTTGCCCGAACCCGGCTGGCAGCGGGCCCTGTTCTTCCTCGCGGGCACCGGCTGGCTGATCGCGCTGCGGCTCGCGCTGCCCACGCCCGGAGCCCTGGCCAACGACTTCCGCTTCGACGGGGAACGGGCCGCAGTGGGCGGCGTGTACGACGCGATCGCCGACCTGCTCGCCGCCGTGGGCGGGCAGCGGGCCGGTGGCCGGCGCGCCGCCCTGACCGCCGCGCTCGACCACGCACAGGACGCGCTCGCGGGGCCGCGGCTGCGGCGGTACGCCAGTTCCGCGGCCGAGCGGCGGCTGCGCGGGCAGTACGCCGCCGCGCTCCCGCTCGCCGAGGCCGCGACCGCGCTGGCCTGGGCCGGAGAGGCGCTGCCCGCCCGCACGGCTCAGGGACCGCGGCGGCTCGCCGTCGCCGTCCGCACCGGGGAACCCTGCGGTCCGCTGCCCGCACCCGCCCGGACCGTCCCCGGACTGCGGGCGCTCGACGACGCCCTGCTGCACGCCGCCGAGACCTTCGACCGCGGCGGCCCGCGTCCCCGGAGGACGAGCGGCAGCCATCCCCTCGGGCTCGGCGCCGAGCGCACCGCCCACAAGGGCCTGCATCTGCGACCCCTGCGGGCCAGAGCGCTCCTGCGCGCCGTCACCGGCACCGGAGGGCGGGAGTACGGCCTGCGCGTGGCCCTGTGCTACGGCGCCGCCGTCGCCGTCGCGCAGGCACTGCACCACGTCCACTGGTACTGGCTTCCCGCGACCGCCGTGTTCCTCGTGAAGCCGGATCTCGGTCCGCTCGTCTCGCGCGTACTGAACCGGGCGGCCGGTACCGTCCTGGGCGCCCTCGTCTTCGCGGGGTTCGCGGCCGTGCTGCCCCGGCCCGAGGGCCTGGTGGCGCTCGTGGCGGTCAGCGGGGCCCTCATTCCCGTCGCCACCCGGCACTTCGCCGCGCAGACGGCCGTCGTCACCGTCCTCGTGCTCGCCCTCGTCATGGTCGGCGGCGAGCCGGAGGCCTCCTGGAGCCGGATCGGCGAGACGCTGCTGGCCTGCGCGATCGTGCTCGTCGTCGGACATCTCCCGGCGCCGGGACAGCGCGGCGGGAACGTACGGGCCCGGCTGACGGCCGCCACCGACGCGGCGCACGCCTATCTCACGCACGTCCTGAGCGGCGCCGGAGTTGTCACCGCCGTAGGCGCCGACGACGACGGCGTCGACGGCGCCGCCGACGACCGGGCCACCCGCTGGGCGTTGCGCCGCGAGGCCTACCGGACGCTGGCGGAGGCCCGCGCGGCGATCGACCGTTCCGCCGCTGAACTGCCCACCCTGGCGCGGCACACGGCGGGCACCGACGAGGTCGCGGCCACGCTCGAACGTCTCGTGGACACCACCACCGCCTGTGCCGTGCATCTCGACGACACGGGGCGGCTCACCGCGCGGCACACCGAGCGTCTTGCCGCGCTCCTCGACGAGCTGGTGGATCGGCGGGAGGGTGCGGGGCTCTTGGCGGGCTCCCCTGCGGGGTTGCGCAGTGCCTGAGTCTGGCCCTGGCGCCCGCCCCGCCTCTGGCCCGGGGGACATGTCTGCGGGTGCGTCGTGGCTGGGCGCGCAGTTCCCCGCGCCCCTTCGGGGCGCTGCCCGATCGCGGCGGGCCGCTCAGGGTGCTGTCCGCGCCCACACCGGTGCGTGGTCCGAGCCCGTCGCGTCCCTGCGGTCGGCCGGATTCTCGTCCACCGACGGCAGCGGGGTCTCCTGGACGGGTGCCCCCGTGCCCGCGCCGGTCACCCGGTCGAGGAGGCGGTGGCTGACCAGGATGTGGTCGATCAGTTCGGGGCGCCCGGAGTGGATGCGGGAGAAGCGCTGTTTCTCCGGGATGAGGGGAGCGATGTTCCACAGCCGTGCCGCGTCACCCCGGTCGGGCCGGTCGAAGCCGGGAGTGCCGATCTCGGAGCCGGGCGGACCGTTCAGGATCTGTGTCGTCGCGGCGGTGACCTCGTCGTTGAGGTCGCCGAGCACGGCCACGTCCCGCTCCTTGCCCCTGCCGTCGAGGAGGCGGTCGGCGACCGCACGCAGCGTCGTGGCCTCGGCGGCCCGCCGGTACAGGGCGTACGCGCCGTAGCGGGCCCGTTCGCCCTCGTCGCGCGGCTGGAACCGGCCGCCCGGGTACGTCAGCAGCTTCGACTTCAGATGGCAGACCGCCGCCGACAGGGTCACGCCGGTGCCCGGAAGCACCGCCTCCACCGCCAGGAAGCCGCGGCCCGTCCGGGGCACCGGCTCGCCGTCGTCGTCGCCCTGGACGGGCCGCAGCGGCGCGGGGAACTCATGGGTGTCGACGACCGTCCGCGCCGCCGGCCGGCTGAGGAAACCGACCCGGATGCCCCGGCTGTCCGGATGCGCCGACAGCACGATGTGCCAGTCGCCGTCCAGCATCCCGGCCAGGTCCTCCAGCGCGGCCGGGTCGCCGACCTCCTGCACACCGAGCAGCGTGGGATCGAGTTCCCTGATGACCCCGGCCAGCGTGGTGAGCTTCGCCTTGTACGCGGCCTCGGTACGCGGGCCGAACGCCCCGCCGGGCCGGTACAGGTTCTCCAGGTTCCAGGTGCCGAGGAGCATGCCGGGCTCCTTCCCGGGCGAGCCTTCCCAGGGGCGCCGCCCGTCGGATGGGTGAGGCCGAGGGACGGACCTCGGGCTCAGAGTGCGCGCGAAACCGCCCCCGGGACAGGGCCGGGACAGGATGCGCGGTTCACGTCACCCGGCGGCACGATCCCGCCGTACCGTGGCGTGATGACCTCGCCCGAGCCCACGCCCGACGCGAAGACCGCCCCACCACGTTCCCCGGCCGCCCGCGCGCCGGGGGCCGCCGATCTCGTCATCACCGGCTGCACCGCCCTCGTGCACGACGAACGCGAACAGATCGGCTTCGTCGAGGACGCCACCATCGTCGTACGCGACGGCCGTATCGCGACGATCACCGGCGGGCCGCCCGACCCGCACGCCGCCGGTCCCGACCGTCCCCCTGTTCCCGTCGACCTCGCCGGCGCCGAGCACATCGACGCCCGTGGCCAGGTCGCGATGCCCGGCCTGGTCAACTGCCACACCCACACCCCGATGGTGACCCTGCGCGGCATCGCGGAGGACCTGCCCATCGACGAGTGGTTCAACGACATCGTCTGGCCCATCGAGTCCAACCTCCAGGAGCGGGACATCGAGTTGGGGGCGCGGCTGGCCTGCGCCGAGATGATCCGCGGCGGGGTCACCTGCTTCGCGGACCACTACTTCTCGATGGACACCGTCGCCGCCGTGACCGCCGAGAGCGGTCTGCGCGCCAACCTCGGCCAGGCCTTCTTCTCCTCCCAGGGCACCGAGGGCCGTGAGCAGTCGCTCGACTTCGCCCTGCGGCACCGCGACACCGCCGACGGCCGGATCACCACCTCGCTCGCCCCGCACGCGCCCTACACCGTGGACGACGCCGACCTCGCCGCGACCGCCGCCCTCGCCCGCGAACACGGTCTGCTCGTACACCTCCACGCCGCCGAGAACCGCGACCAGACCGACGCGAGCCTCGCCCGCCACGGCCGCACACCGATCGAGATCCTCGCCGGGGCCGGTCTCCTCGACACCGATCTGCTCCTCGCGCACGGCACCGGCATCGTGGAGCGCGACCTGCCCCTCCTCGCCCGCGCGACCGGCCGGATCGGCGTGGCCAGCGCGCCCCGCGGCTACCTCAAGTTCGCCTGGCCCACGACCACGCCGGTACGCGCCCTGCGGGAACTCGGCATCCCCGTCGGACTCGCCACCGACGGGGCCGCCTCCAACAACTCCCTGGACGTATGGGAGTCCATGGCGCTCACCGCGCTGGCGCAGAAGTTCACCGAGGCCGACCCGCGCCGGCTCACGTCCCGGCAGGCCCTGCACCACGCGACGCTGCAGAGCGCCCGGGCGGTCGGGCTCGGCGAGCGGATCGGCAGCCTCGCACCGGGCCGCAGCGCCGACATCGTCCTGGTGGACCTGAGCGGCCCGCACACCCAGCCCGTGCACGATCTCGCGGCCACCCTCGTGCACAGCGCCCGCTCCGGTGACGTACGCACGACGATCGTCGACGGGCGGATCCTCATGCGCGACCGGGAACTCCTGACCCTCGACGTCCCGTCGGTGGTACGGGAGATGAACGAACGCATGCCCGCCCTGGTCGACCGCGCCCACGGCGGACGGATCCAGCGGTACGAGACCTGAGACGCACCCCGGGCCCTGTGCCGGCAGACGCGTGAAAGAACGCCCCGAAAAGAATTTCCGGCCCACCGATGAGTTCCGGCGCTCCCTTCGGTCCACCCCTGACAAGGCACCGCACCGAAGGAGGAGCGATGACGCTTCCGCGGATCGTGTCGCGCGAACAATGGCAGGCCGCGCGCGAGGAACTGCTGGTCAGGGAGAAGGCCGCGACCCGGGCCCGGGACGCGCTCAACGCCGACCGGCGACGGCTGCCCATGGTCGAGATCGACAAGGAGTACGTGTTCGAGGGCGGCGACGGCAAGGCGACCCTGCTGGACCTCTTCGAAGGACGGCAGCAACTCGTCGTCTACCACTTCATGTTCGCGCCCGAGTGGGACGCGGGCTGCCGCAGCTGCTCGGCGTTCGTCGACCAGATCGGGCACCTGGCGCATCTGCGCGCGCGGGGCACCGAGTTCGCGCTGATCTCCAGGGCGCCCTACCCGAGGATCCTGCCCTTCAAGGCGCGGATGGGGTGGACGCTGCCCTGGTACTCGGCGTACGACAACGACTTCACCTACGACTTCCAGGCCTCGTTCGAGACGGGCGCGGGCGACGACGGCCAGGAGCCTTACGAGCGGCCCGGGGTGAGCTGTTTCCTGCGGGAGCGCGAGCGGATCTTCCACACGTACTCGACGTACGCGCGCGGACTCGACGGGCTGGGCTCCACCACGAGCTTCCTGGACCTCACGGCGCTCGGCCGGCAGGAGGAGTGGGAGAAACCCGAGGGGCGCGCGTCGGCGCTGGGGGCGCCCGCGGGCAGCGAGCGCATCCGTTACCACGACGAGTACGAGGACTGAGCGCGGTCGCCGGGATGTTCCCCCATCCGTTGTGAGCGTGTGTCGACTACGTCTCAGTAACGTCACTTCGCGAGACCTTCACCCCATGATGAGCGTTTAACTCTTCAAGGGCTCTCACGAGAGCAGCGCTACATGGAGGTACAGGATGTTGAACGGTCGAACGGTGCTGGAGCGCTTTCCGGCCGGTGGGCCGCGTGGTTCCTGGCCCGCGGAGGAGTTCGCGCAGGCGCGCCGCCTTGAGGGGCAGCACGTGGACGTCGTGATGGACCTGTCGACGGACACCTTCCTCGTCGTCGTGCGGGAGCTCGTCGAGTAGCCCGGTCCGGCGTGCGCCGCCGGGTCGGCGGTGCAGCGTGCGCCGCAGGGTCGGCCCAGGGGGCTCGGGCCATCGGCTCGGCCGCCAGGGGCCTCACCCCGCCTTGGGCGCCGGCACCTGCACCGAGAACTGCCCGGCCTGCAGTGCGTACAGCTCGGCGTAGACACCGCCCGTGGACAGGAGCTCGTCCGGAGTGCCGGATTCCACGAGACGGCCCTGGTCGAGGACGTGCACCAGATCGGCATGGCGCACCGACGCCAGCCGGTGCGTGATGAGAATGACCGTTTGACCGGTACCCGCCAGGGCCCGGATCTTCTCGAAGACCTCCAGTTCGGCGCGCGCGTCGAGGGCCGCCGTCGGCTCGTCCACGACCAGGATCGCGCCCCGCCGGTACGCCGCCCGTGCGATGCCGAGCCGCTGCCACTGGCCGCCCGACAGCTCGTGCCCGCCGCTGAACATCCGGGCCAGCAGCGTGTCGAGGCCCCGCGGCAGGTCCGCCACCACGTCCTCGGCGCCGGCCTCCGTGACGGACGTCTCCAGCCGCTCGTCGGTCAGCGGTGCCGAGGCCCTGCCGATCGCGACGTTCACCCGGGCCGTGAACGGCCACCGCTTGAAGTCCTGCGCCACCATCGCGATCCGCTCCGCGAGCTGGTGCCGGTCGGCGGTCGCCGCGTCCACGTCGTCCCACAGGATCCGGCCGCGCTGCGGGGCGTACAGGCCGGACAGCAGTTTGACCAGGGTGGTCTTCCCGGAACCGTTCTCCCCGACGAGTGCCACGATCTTGCCGAGCGGCACGCTGAGCGTCAGGTCCGACAGCGCTGGCCGGGCCGCACTGCCCGGATAGGTGAACGTGACGTTCTCGAAGCGGATCTCGCGCGGCTTCGCGGGCAGTACCGTGCCGCCGACCGGGATCGTACGCTCGGCCGCCTCCACGTACAGGCGCTGCAGATCCCCGACGAACAGCGCCTCCTCGTGGAGGGTGTTCACCTCCAGGACGAGCGTGTCGAGGTTCGAGGAACCGGTACGGATCGCGATGACCGCCGTACCCGCCACCGACAGCGCCATCGCACCGGCCAGCAGCAGCCCGCCGAGCGTCGCGTACGTCGCCACGGTGGCGAGGCCCGTCCAGGCGGCCGCGATCAGCCCCGTCCGGGCCTCCAGACGGGCGAGCCGGGCCTGCTCGGCCTCGGCGGCCTCCGACATCGCGCGGAAGTGCCGCAGCAGGAACGGGCCGACACCGTGGACGCGGATCTCCGGCGCGGCGGCGGGCTCGGTGAGCAGATTGCCGATCAGCCGGCCGGCCCGGGCGTGCTGCACCCAGGCGTGCCACGACGCGTACCGGCGCCGGGTGATGGTCAGCGCGCTCCAGGCGCTCGGCAGCGTCATCGTCATCAGCAGGGGCAGCAGCGCCGGATGCAGCACGGTGAGGACACCGGCCGCCGCGATCAGCGAGATCATCGCGTTCACCACACGCGTGGCGATCCCGATCATGCGCCGGGCGGACGAGGCACCGTACTGCGCGGTGTCGAGCAGCTTGTGGAACGCCTCGTCCTCGATCGCCGACAGCTCGACCGTCGCGGCCCGCTCCAGGTACAGCTCCGTCGCGACGCGCTCCACCTTCGGTTCGAGGCGGCCGGTCGCGTACGTCGAGGCGCCGCGCAGCAGGGCGGCGAGCAGCGTCACCACGGCGACCGTGACGAGCGCGGGCGCCGCGTCCCGCAGCCGGTCCGCGACCGTGCCGCTCGCCATCAGCCGGCCCAGGACGCTGTTGACGGCCAGCAGACTCACCGCCTGGGCCAGACCGCGGCCCACCTCCGCGCCCAGGACGGTCCGCGCGGCCCGCCGGTCCGCCTGCCAGGCCAGCCGGAAACTGGCCGCGAGCAGGGCGGGCAGCCGCGTCACCATGGCGCGGAAGTTCAGTTCCATGAACGCGTCGGAGTGCTGCGACCAGCCCATGTCGTAGCGCAGCGGACCACCGAACAGCAGCCGCTCGGACTCGGAGGGCTCGGGCCCGTCCGCACCGGGTTTCCCGCTGTCGCGCGTGGTCCTTCCCGACGATCCCGCCGACTCGGCAGACCCCACCGATGACCTCCCCGATCGAGGGCGAACGGCCACTATCGCGGCGCCGGGCGCTCTCGGGCAGGGCGCGTGCCCGCTCCTGTACGGCGTATCCGGAGCACGCCCGGCGCTTGTGGCCGCGCGAGAGGCCATGCCCTGGAACATGTGCTTCCACGCACCGGGGCGTCGGAGGCATGGCCGGGGGAGGGGAATCGCGGCGGCGGCGACGGCTGCGACTGCGACGGCGGCGGCGGCGGCGAACGGACGGTTCGGACGCGGGCCGGCCGCCCGACCCGTACGACTCAGCCCGTACGGATCAGCCCGTACGACTCAGCCCTTGCAGATCAACCCGTAGGGATCAGCTCGTACGGATCACGCGCTGATCGGCCGGGACCAGGCAGGCGGCGTCCCGGTCACCCGGCACAGGGCCAGGTACAGGGGGATCGGCGGGGTGTACGGCAGCGTGCCGTCCGGCGTGTGGATCAGTCCGGGGAATGTGGGTGAGGCGGGAACGAGCGCCCCCGTGGCGTAGTGCGCGGGCGAGGGCCACTCCAGGGCGACATCCGAGTCGGAGGGCACGAGCCACCACCAGTGCGTGCTGTCGGCGTACACACAGCCGACGCGCGGCAGCCGGGGCATCAGCAGCGGGCCGAGTCCCGCGGGTATCGCGACCGCGTCGCAGCCCAGCGGGGCCTGCATGCCCTCCGGCACGGCCAGCGGCCGGGAGGGGCCCGGGCCCGCCGTCCGGCCGCGTTCGATGCGGACCAGCGTGTTCAGGTTCAGCACCCTTGGCGTAGCGGCCGAGGTAGCCCTCACACCCATGCGGCCCCCGCTCGTGTTCCCAATGTCTTCGGTCCCGTCCGTCCGGTCGGTCCTGGCTCTTCGGTGGCGCGACGCCCGCACCGCCTGCCGATGTCGACGCCGTGGTGCCGGTGCTGATGGTGATGCCGGTGCTGCCGATCTACCGGCCGGGAGCTGGAACGATTCGGGTCAGAACCATTCATTCCCGGCCGAGGGTATGTGTACCCCCGTCGGCGAGGAGCCGGCAGGGGCCGGCCGGCTCCTCGCACTCCAGCCCAGGTCCGACCGCGGCTCGACGCCGTTGTTCGCCGTCCGCGGCAGTTCCGCCCAGACCAGCAGTCCGGGACCGGTTTCCTGGGCGCCCCAGGCAGTGCACATCGCCGCCACGAGGAGCAGTCCCCTCCCATGCTCCTCATCGGGACGCTGTGGCGACGGGTGGGGCTCACCCGGCGCACATCCCTCGTCACGGACGGCTATCCGGACCAGATCGGTGCCGTCGTGCAGCTCGCACACCACATGGCGGCTCGCCGTGTGCACGATGGCGTTGGTGACCAGTTCGGAGACGACGAGCTCTGCCGTGTCGCAGGTGTCCTCGCAGACCGCCCAGCCCGACAGCCGGGCCCGCGTCAGGTGCCGGGCCTGGGCCGCTGAGCCCGGGTGTGCGGCCAGCTCGAAGCGGAACCGGCGCTCGGCCGCCGTGTCGGGGCGCACCCCGGCAGTGGCAGTAAGACGGTCTCGGTTCACGGCTGCGGCTGTTCCTAACGGCGCGGACGGAATCACGTTTGCCACTATCTCCCCGTCGTGAACACTTGGCAAGTGTCACTCTGAAAATTGCAGAGTGCAGTGTTCTGAGCGGTATGGCCATGGCACACTGCTCGCAACAGCACGTGGCGCGGCGTCAGTTGGGTACTCGTACGGGGCCTGAACGGGCGCCGCCCCGGCTGTCTGGACAAAAGTGGAGGTGGACGTGAGCGAGCCGCGGTCCGCGCCGACGGTCGGGCAGGTCGTCCTCGGACGGCGCCTGCTGGACCTGCGGGAACGCGCGGGGCTCAAGCGCGAGGAGGCGGCACGCATCCTGCGTGTCACCGCCGCCACCGTCCGCCGTATGGAGATGGCGGAGGTAACCCTCAAGATCCCGTACCTCCAGCTCCTGCTGAAGTCGTACGGTGTCTCCGACGACGAGGCCGACGCGTTCGTCATGCTCGCCGAGGAGGCGAACCAGCCAGGGTGGTGGCAGCGGTTCCACGACATCCTGCCGGGCTGGTTCTCGATGTACGTGAGCCTGGAGGGCGCGGCCGCCCTCATCCGCTCGTACGAACCCCACTTCGTCCCCGGAGTGCTGCAGACCGAGGAGTACGCGCGTGGCGTCATGCATTCCGGCGCCGTCGGCCAGACCAGACCCGAGGACATCGAGCGGCACGTGGCGCTGCGCATGCAACGCCAGGAGCTGCTGACGCGCGAGGGCGCGCCCCGGTTCTGGGCCGTGATGGACGAGACCGCCCTGCGCCGCCCGGTCGGCGGCCCGGAGGTCATGCGCGGCCAGATCGACAGACTGCTGGAAGCCACGGCACTGCCCAACGTGACGCTGCAGATCGCCCCGTTCTCCTCGGGGCCGCACGCGGGCACGTACGGGCCGTTCGTGCTCTTCCGCTTTGCCATGCCCGAACTGCCGGACATGGTCTACAGCGAGTACCTGACCGGCGCCGTCTATCTGGACGCGCGCACCGAGGTGGCGACCCACCTTGAGGTCATGGACCGCATGGCGGCCCAGGCCGCCACGGCACATCGCACGAAGGAGATCCTGATGGATCTCCGCAAGGAGCTGTGAATGGATCGCATCAAGTCCCGGATACGCCTCGCGCGGATCTACAACGGCATGCCCGCCAGGGAACTGGGCAGCGAAGGCTGGCACAAGCCGTGGAGCGGCGGGAACGGCGGCAACTGCCTGGAGGCGATGAAGCTCGCGGACGGCCGGATCGCGGTCCGTCAGTCGGCCGACCCGGACGGTCCGGCTCTCATCTACACCCCCAGCGAGATGACCGCGTTCATTCAGGGTGCCAAGGCGGGGGAGGCGGACTTCCTGCTCTCCTGAGGTCACCGGCGAACCCGCCGGACGGTTGTTGAAGAACCGATTCTTCTGAGCGTGCGGCGGGGTGGTGCGGGGTGGTGAGGGATGCTGCGGTGTGGTGGCGGCGGCCGGTCATCGCGGACACCGCCGCAGGGAAGTCGACACCGCTTCAGAACCAGGACCACATGCGGCGCGGTGCGTCGACGAGCCGGCTGACCGCCACCACCGGCAACGGCGGCTGCTCGGCCCGGTCCGGGCCGAGGCTCAGCGCGTAGTAGATCTGCTCGATGGACGGCGGTCCGACCGCGAGGTTGCGGCGGACCGCGCCCGACGGGGACTCCTGCCCGGTCTGCACGAGGTAGGCCGCGGCCATCGTCCCCGTACGGCCCACTCCCGCCCCGCAGTGCACGAACACCGGCCCCGGGGCCGCACCGACGACGCCCAGAAAGCGTCGTACCTGGTGCGGCGTCGGGGTCTGTCCGTCCCGCACGGGCAGCCGTACGACGTCCAGGCCCGCCCTGCGCGGTCCGGCGAGCCGCTCGGCGGACAGGTCCTCGGCGCGCAGGTCGACCACGGTGGTGAAGCCCCGCCGGGCCAGTTCCCGGTAGCCCTCGGGCGAGGGCGCGCCACCGCGCCACACACCCGCTGCGGCGTCCACCGGCTGGAAGTGGTGGATCCCCCGCACCGGGTGGGTGCCCTCGGGCGGTGGTGTCCGCTCGCGCGCCCAGTACGACAGCGCGAGGATGCCCAGGGCGCCGGTGGCCCACAGGGCGAGGTAGCACAGGCCGAGGACCACGAGCGCGCGCGGCAGCGTCCGGCGCAGCGTGCGGCGGGAACGGCTCCCCGGCAGCGCGAGGCGGGGTGGTGGCGGGGGCGTGGGCGGGGCGAGGACAGCCATGGGCGACCCGGAGGCTCGGGGACGAGGCGCGCGTCCGCATCGTAACCCTGGGCGCCGACAACGGGCGGTGCCCGGGCGTCGACTACGGGGGTGCGCGGGTGTCGGCTGCGGGTGGCGCGTGGGTGCCGACTACGGGCGGTCCGCGAGTGGTGCGCGGGCGTCGACCAAGGGCGGTCCGCGGGTGGGCTGCGGGTGATGCGCGGGTGTCGACCACGGGAGGTGTCCGGGCGCGCTCAGTCGTCGTCCGCGTCCGCGTCGCCGATGCCGACCACCGTGAGGTGCGTACGGTCCAGGCCGGTGTCCTCCAGGCAGCCGCGCAGGCGCATACGGTCGTGGTCGCTCAGCGCGGGCCGGACCACTCCGGCGAAGAGACCGTCGCCCAGGTCGCCGAGACTGGCCCGGCTCAGCGGTACGGACGTCGAGTCCCGGCAGCGTTCCCAGAGCTGGCGCGCGGCGAGGGACTGCCGTTCGGCGGTCAGGTCCGTGCCGCGCATGTCGACCCGCAGGAGCAGGGAGGTCGCCTCGGAGTCCGCAGCTTCCTCCTCGCGGGTCTGCGTCAGCTCGGCCAGCCCGACGACGAGCGCCGCGAGCAGCGCGCTCCCGACCACACCCGCGGCGAGCACGCGCAGGGTACGGCCGCGGTCCCGCCGGGCGCCGGGCGGCGGCAGGTCGTCCAGGTCCGCACCGCCGTCCGGATCGGGGGCGGCGAGCACGGCGAGGCGCCCGGCCAGCCGCCGTTCCGCCGTGGGCCGGGCCGTGGCGGACGCGATCCGCTGCACCAGCCAGGCGAGCCCGGAGAGCAGCACACCGGTGACCATCAGGACCGGTACGAAGACGTAGGTGGGGCTCGCCGGCTCGTCGTCCAGCCAGCGGAAACGGTCCCCGCCCCGGCTTGTCGGTGCCTCCTTCTCCCGCAACCGCGCGAGGACGTCCTCCTGCCGCCGGTCGGCGTCGCGCATCCGCTCCTCGATCCGCGCGAGCCGCCCGAGCAGCACGATCCCGAGGAGCAGTACCTCGACGACGAGCAGCAGCACCCCGCACAGAATGGCTCGTTGCCACTGCCACCGGTAGAGATAGACGACGACGTACGTGCCGGCTCCTGCGGCCGCCGCACCGCCGAAGAGGTAGGCGACGCGCCTCATCGCGTACCTCGGCCGGGTGAAGGCGAGGGTGAGGGCGAGGGGGCGGATGCGGGGGTGTCCGCGCGTACGTCCTTGTCCGGGGGTGCGTCCCCGTCCGGGCTCACGTCGCCGTTCGGGTGCACGTCGCTGGTGGCCTCTACGTCACCGGTGGCGCCGTCGACCGTGAGGCGGGCGCCCGGCGGGAATCGGCGTACGGCGTCCGTGACCCCGACGACCGCGGGGAGACCGAACTCCCGTGCCAGAACGGCCAGATGAGACAGAGGACTGCCGGTCTGCGCGACGAGTCCCGCGAGCTGGGGCAGGAGCGGGGCGAGCGTGGGGTCGAGGGTGCGGACGACGAGCACGGGGTCCGGTGGCCGTGGCCCGGTGCCGTCCCAGGCCGTTCCGGTGGCCCGGCCCCCGGACACGCCCTGCCCCTCGCGGCTGCCCGCACCGCTTCCGCCCGGGGCGCCCGTGCCTGAGCCACCCCTGCCCGCGGCGCCTCTGCCCTTCGTGCGCTCGGCGACGACCGTGCCGTTCTCGGCCAGCCGGAACGCGTCGGGCAGTGGTGCCGAAGCGGCCCTCGGCAGCCGTTCCCCGAAAGCACCGGGCAGGACGCCGTGTTCGAGCGCGTCGACGAGTTCGGGCCAGCGCAGCAGCCCCACTCTTGATCCGACCGAAGCATGGGCCTGATCCCCGGGCACGGTCAGTCGCCGCGCGGCGTCCCGCACCAGCCGGACCTGAAGCTCCTGAACCCAACGGATGCGCAGCCGCAGGGCCTCACGAGGGGGGAGTGAGGCTGTCGTCGGCCCGATGGGCCCGCCGTCCGCGAGGCTGATGGGGAGAGTGGGGCCAGCAGGGTTGGGAGGGTTGGGAGGGCTGGCGGGGGTGGCGGGGGCGGCGGGGCTCGCCGGGAGTCGCAGGTTTCGGTTCAGGCTGGGCGCCGCCAACGCCAGCACCACCGGCTGCGCGGCCACCACCTGGTGGTCCGGTACGCCACGGGCGCGCGCCTCCGCGAGGACGGCGAGGGCCGTACCCGCGGCCGTCCGAGACGCCGTGCCTGAAGCCCCTGTCTTCGTGGCCGTTGCCCGCGGTGGCTCGGGCAGGAGGGCGCCGGCGAGGGCTTCCTGCGCGTGCAGGGAGACCAGGACGGTACGGGTCCAGCGCAGGGCGGCGACGAGTTCGTGGCGGGTGAGCCGATCCGGAGGCGGTGTTCCGGCGAGTTGCCGGTCGACATCGGCGAGGAGGTCCGTCGCGAGACCGGGCAGCGCCGCGGTCAGCCGGCCCACCCGCCACGCGGCGGCCAGCCTGCGGGCACCCGGCGCTGGATTGAGCAGCGCCGCCCATCGGTACCGAGGCGGGACGGCGCCCAGCAGCCGCAGATCCGCCGCGGCCCGCCCGCCGACCGTCGTGACGACCGGCAACGCCCGCAGTCGCCGCCGAGGCGCGGTGCCCCCGATGTCGAGCGCGGCGGCCAGCCCCCGTGCCATGGGCGCCACCCACAGGTCCTGCTCCAACGGCTCCAGTTGATCCGGCAGGGTCTCCGCGACCGGGCCGGGTCCGAGCAGTCGTGCCCCGCGCGCGGGCCGCGCCGCCATCGCGGTGATGGGGCGGCTCTGGAACAGCCACAGCCGCCCCGCCGCGTCGAACCCGAACTCGATGTCCTGCGGCCCGCCGAAGACCCCGCGCGCCTGTCGGGCCAGCCGCGCGAGCCGGCGCAGTTCGGCGGCTCCGAGCAGCTGTTCGGCGCCCTCGGGGCCGGTGCGCGACAAGCGGCCCCGGCGGGTCAACCAGTAGGTGGTGCCGGGCTGTTCGCCGCTGACCAGTGCGTCGGGTCCGCCTCGCACCGCGCTCACCAGCATCCGGTCGGCCCGTCCCTCCAGGGGATCGGCGCCGAACAGCACCCCTCCCACCCGGGCCGTGAGCATGGGCTGCACCAGCACGGCCATCGGCGCGACCGAGCCGTCCGGCCGGTGGGCCGAGTCGAGCACGGTCCGTACGGCCGCACGGAAGTCGCCCCAGCCCCGCACGTCCAGCACGGACGCGAACTGACCGGCCAGGGACGACTCCTGCGTGTCCTCCTGAGGCGACGAGGACCGCACGACGAGGGGGAGGGTGCCGCTGCCGGAGAGCTGCCGCCAGGCGCGGCGCAGCGTGTCGGAGTCCCCGTCGGGCGCCTGCCACGGTTCGTCCAGCGACGGTTCGTCCAGCCACGGCAGTACGAACCCCGGCAGTACGGGCAGTCCGGCCCTCGCCGCACGTGCGAGATGCGCGGCCTTGGAACCGGCGAGCGCGATGCGCGTGGCCTGTGGATCACTCAGGGGGACGGCGTGCGCGGTATGGCGTGCGCCCCGTTCGTCCCCGTCGCACGCACCGTCTTCGTGACGTTCGTCAACCGTCGTCATCGAGCACCCTCCAGGACCGACCGCCAACAGGGGGGACGCGCGGGGGTGGCCCTGCGCCTGACGGCGGAACGAAGGATGGGGGCGGGTTCTTGCTGAACCGGCGGAATGAACCGGCCGATGAACTGGCCGATCAACCAGCCGCACAACCGGCCGATGAGGAAGCCGATGAAACGGCCGCGGCAACAACGCGCCTCCTGAAGCGATGATCCCACCGCGTATTGCCTTGCGGGCTCGTAGAGGGTCGTCTTCCGGCCACGGGCCCTATGGCCGGACGGAAGCGGTCCTGCCGTGGAGCCTGGGGCTCACGGAGTCGAGGACTTACAGAGCCAAGGGGTTGGAGCTTCGAGGGGTTACGGAGCCGAGGGGTTGGAGCTTCGAGGGGTTACGGAGGTGGCAGCGCGGCGCACAGCGCGTTCAGCGCGGCTCCGTAGGCGTGCTCCGAGGGCGTGGCATAGCCCACGACGAGGCCGTCCGGCGCGGTCATGTCCGCCTCCGGATGCCGGAACTCCGCGAGCCCGTCCAGGGAGAGCCCCTGCCACACGGCGGCCTTCACCGCGGACCGCTCACTGCCGGGCGGCAACCGCAGCACCGCGTGCAGCCCGGCCGCGATCCCGGTGACCTCGACATGCGGCGCCTGCGCGGCGAGCGCCTCGACCAGCCGGTCTCGCCGTCCGCGGTACCGCTGCCGCATCCGCCGTACATGACGGTCGTACGAGCCCGACTCGACGAAGTCCGCGAGCGTCAACTGGTCCAGGACGCTCGCCCACGCCTCCCGCTCACCCTTGACCGCCAGCACGGCGTCGACGTACCGCTCGGGAAGGACCATCCAGCCCAGCCGCAACGCGGGCGACAGGCTCTTGCTGACCGAACCGATGTGGACGACCCGCTCCGGGTCCAGGCCCTGCAGGGCTCCGACGGGCTTGCGGTCGTAACGGAACTCCCCGTCGTAGTCGTCCTCCAGAATCACCCCTCCACGCGCGCGTGCCCAGTCGACGACGGCGGCACGCCGTGCGGGATGCAACGGCCCGCCGGTCGGGAACTGGTGCGCCGGCGTGAGCAGTACCGCCCGCTCCCCGCCGAGGTCACCGACCCGGGCACCGTCCTCGTCGAGGGCCAGCGGCACGGTTCGCACTCCCGCCGCCGTCACCAGCTCCCGGTGGAAGGGCAGCCCGTACGACTCGACGGCCAGGGAGCCCCGCAGGACCGCGGGGAAGAGCAGCCGCAGAGCGTGCGCGAACCCCGAACAGACGACGATCCGCCCCGGCTCGGTACGGACCCCACGCGCGCGTGCCAGGTACTCCGTGAGCGCCTCCCGCAACTCGGGCCGCCCCGCGGGATCACCGGGCCCGAACGCCTCGGTGGGGGCGCGCTGGAGAGCCCGCCGGTACGAGGCGAGCCAGGCGGTGCGCGGGAACGCCGACGCGTCCGGCGTGCCCTGCCGCAGATCGTGCCGCGGCCCACGCGCGCGTGGAGGGGCCTTCCTCGGTACGCGCTCCTCGGCGCCCAGCGGTTCGGCGCGCTCGGCGACCCGGGTGCCCGAGCCCTGGCGGGCCGTGAGCCAGCCCTCCGCGACCAGTTCGGCGTACGCGTCCGCCACCGTGTTGCGCACGATTCCGAGGTCGGCGGCGAGCGAACGGTACGGAGGGAGGCGGGTGCCCGGAGCGAGCCGCCCGCTGCGGATCGCCTCACGCAGCGCACGGATCAGTGCGGCACGACGACCACCCGGACCGGACAGCTCCAGATGCAGGTCGGCGCCGATCCGCTCCGCCGAATTGACCCATGAATCTGCCATAAAAATGCACCCTACCGGGGGTCGCCGACACCCATAGATTCATCCGCATGACGACGAACACGACGCAGACGACGAGCGCGACGCAGACGACGAGCGCGACGCAGACGACAAGTGCGACGCAGACGATCAACAGGCCGCCGGCGAGGAGCGCGAGCGGCGCGGGGGCAGAGGGGGCAGCAGGGATGGCCGGGGCAGCAGGAGCGACCGGGGTGGCCGGGGTGGCCGAAAATGTCCGCCTCGACTTCGCGAAGGCCGCTCCCAAGGTCTTCCGCGCCCTCATCGGCTTCGACGCCGCGGCCCGTGAAGGGCTCGACCCCGCCCTCGTCGAGCTGATCCAGATACGCGCCTCGCATCTCAACCACTGCGCGTACTGCCTCCACATGCACACCAACGACGCCCGCAAGGCAGGCGAGAGCGAGGACCGGCTGCACATGGTCGCGGTGTGGCGCGAGGCCCCGCACTTCTTCTCCGCGCGGGAGCGGGCGGCCCTCGCCCTGACGGAGACGGTCACCCTGGTCGCGTCCGGCGGCGTACCGGACGACGTCTACGCCGAGGCCGCCGCCCACTTCGACGACCAGGAACTGGCCCGGGTACTGGCCCTGATCCTCGCGATCAACACCTGGAACCGCGTCGCCCTGTCGACGGCGAAGAAGGCGGGCACGGACCAGCGCTGAACGCTGAACGCTGGGTGCTGCCGGGGAGGGGCGGGACCGGGCGGGCATCGGGGCGTGCGTCGAGGTGGCCGGGGGCGCGCCGGCTAGGCCGTCATGGGCCGGTCGTGCGGCCCGATGGGTGCGGGCAGCCGTGAGTCGCCCGTCAGCCGGCGGTCCACCGCTGCCGCCACCGCCCGGCCCTCGGCGATGGCCCACACGATGAGCGACTGCCCGCGCGCCGCGTCCCCGGCGGCGTACACCCCGGGCACATTGGTCGCGAAGTCCGCGTCCCGGGTGATCGTGCCGCGCGGGCCGAGCGCGAGGCCGAACTGGTCGACGAGGCCGTCGGAGCGGTCGGGGCCCGAGAACCCGAGGGCCAGCAGCACGAGGTCGGCGGGGAGCTCACGCTCGCTGCCGGGACGCGGCCGGCGTTCGGCGTCGACCTCGACGAGGTGCAGCGCGCACACCCGGCCGGACGCGTCCCCCGTGCAGCGGAGCGTGGACGCCGCGAAGAGCCGGGCGTCCGCGTCCGCCGCGGGCGAGGTCTCCAGGGCCCCGGCCTCCTCGTGCGCGGCCGACAGCCGGTAGATCTTCGGGTACACCGGCCACGGCTCGGACGTCTCGTCGCGCTCCGCACCGGGCTGTGCGTAGATGTCCAGCTGGGTCACGGACTTCGCGCCCTCGCGCACCGCCGTACCCAGACAGTCGGCCCCGGTGTCGCCACCGCCGACGATCACGACGTCCCTGCCTGCCGCGGACAACGGAGACGCCTCCAGATCCCCCTCGCACACCCGGTTGGCCAGCGGCAGATACTCCATCGCCTGATGGATACCGCCCAACTCCCTCCCTTCCACCGTCAGTTCACGCCAGGCCGTGGCGCCCACGGCGAGGACGACCGCGTCGTGGCGCGCTCGCAGCTCGGCCGCCTGGATGTCCCGGCCGACGGCGGTCGACGTACGGAACTTCGTACCCTCCGCCCGCATCTGCGTGATTCGCCGCTCCAGATGCCGCTTCTCCATCTTGAACTCGGGGATGCCGTACCGCATCAGCCCGCCGATCCGGTCGTCGCGCTCGTAGACGACGACGGTGTGCCCGGCCCGGGTCAGCTGCTGCGCCGCCGCCAGCCCCGTCGGACCCGAGCCGATCACCGCGACGGTCCGCCCCGACAACCGGTCCGGCGGCTGCGGCGGCGCGAACCCGTCCGCCCAGGCCCGGTCGGCGATGGCCACCTCGACGTTCTTGATGGTGACCGCGGGCTGGTTGATCGCCAGCACACAGCCCGCCTCGCACGGCGCGGGGCACAGCCGGCCGGTGAACTCGGGAAAATTGTTCGTCGCGTGCAACCGGTCGCTCGCCCCACGCCAGTCGTCGCGCGCGACCAGGTCGTTCCACTCGGGGATCAGATTGCCCAGCGGGCAGGCGTCGTGGCAGAAGGGGATGCCGCAGTCCATGCACCGGTCGGCCTGTGTCCGGACGATCGGCAGCAGCGCCCCCGGGACGTACACCTCGTCCCAGTCACGGACCCGGTCCTCGACGGGCCGACGCGGCCATTCCTCACGGGAGGAGTTCAGGAAACCCCTGGGATCGGCCATGGCCGTCTCCCTCACGTACACGTACGGGGCCCCGTGCGGCGCTCGCCACCGTCTACGACTCCATCCTGTCCGACGCCGTCGCCGGGGCGGTGGGCCGCGAGGCCTGTTGGCAGACTCTCCCCGCCACGATACGACTCCGCGGCCGCGTCCGCCCCAGGTGGACACCGCTCCCATGCCCTCAGGTCAGCGCCACCACGTACAGGACCGCTCCGGCCGCCGCGGCGACCATCCGTATGTGGTTCCACATCGACCACTCGCTCACATACGTGGGCCAGTACGCGATGGCCTCCGGTGTGCCGGCGTCCATCTCGGCCAGCTTGTTGTTGCGCGGGACGTTCGCCGCGATCGTGACGCCGAAGCAGCCGAACAGATACAGCGCGCTGCCCAGCAGCAGTTCCACCGTGCCCTCGTCGGGCCACAGCACGAAGGTGACCACCGCGATCACGGCGCACAGCACGGCCGACCCGATGAACACGAGCATGAAGGCCGGCATCAGCGCGGTCACATTGATCGCCTGCATCGCCGCCACCCCTTGCGCGGGCGGCAGCGAGGCCAGTCCCTTCATCACGAACGTCGAGAACGCGCAGAACACCCCGGCCACCAGCCCGGTGCCGAGCACGCCCACCACGGTGAGCACGAAGTACGGTCCCTCGATCATGGCAACTCCCGTGTAGGCAGACCCGCTGGTCAACAACTCGTGCACCGTTCCCGAAACCGTGAGGGCCGGACCACCCCGAACCTCAAGATCCTGCCCGGCACCCCCTGTCACCACAAGTGAAATGCCGGACGGTGAAGGCGGCCATGGCCGAGGTGCTCGACACCATGTCCAGGCGTCTCGGACCCGCCGCCGTCAGTCGTCCTCCCCCTCCCCGGCCGGCCTGCCCTCGCGCCAGCCCGCCAGCGTCGCGTCGACCGCGGCGGCGATCCGCCGGCGGGCCTCGTGGCGCGCGACACCGCTCATCAACAACTGGTCGTACGGAGTCTCCGTGTGCCGCACCGCCGCGCGTACGGCCGAGACCACCGCTGCTTCGGACAGCGCCCGCCCCGCGGCGCTGCGCCCCACCCGCCCGCTGCCGCGCACCGAGGCGTGTGCGGCGATCGCGTGCGCCCGGTCGGCAGGACAGCCGGGGAACAGCCGCCGGATGTGCCGCGCGAACGCGTCCGTGAACCGCACATCCTCGGCGGCCCGTCGTCGCGCGTCCCGCACCCTGCGCCGCCGTCTCGCCTCCGCGTCCGCCAGGCACCGCTGCTCCGCCCGCGCGAGCGCCGCCTCCTCGACCAGCACCCCCTGCCGTTCGTACCGGCTCCGTCGCCGGTTGAACCGCACCACGACCGCCGACAGCCCGCTCTCCTCCCTTGATCTACGGGTCAACGCCGTGTCACCGCGGGGCAGGAACACCAGGTGCCCGAGGTCGGCGCAGTCAAGACATCTCGGCGCCCCCTCCTCCATCACCAGCAGCGGGAGCGGCCCACGCCCGCACTCGCCGCAGTGCCGTCTCTTCAACGGCTGGACGACAAGAGGCCCGGTGCGGGGCGGGGGAGTTGCCATGGTCGCCATAGGCGGTTCCTTCCCGAACGACACCCGCCCGTACGCCGACTCGTACACCCCTTCTCCGCCCGCCGCCGCACCGTCGGTCACGCCCACCCGATGCCGTCGGACAGCCCCGCACGGGCACGCGCTCGCCGTACAGGTGTGCCCGCGCGGCATCATGGGCCGTGTGCGACTCGAAGCGATCACCTGGGACCGGCTCGGCGACCTCATCGCCGAGCGCCTGCTCGAACTGAAGCCGGCCGACGGCAGCCCCTGGCCGCGCATCGCCTTCGACGGGGCCCCGGCGGCCCGCCCCGGCGACCTCGCCGAACGCGTCGCCGCGGCCCTGCGCCCGCGAGGTCGCTCCGCCCTGGTCGTCGGCACGGAAGGCTATCTGCGACCCGCCTCGCTCCGGTTCGAATACGGCCGTCAGGACGTGGACACCTACTACGACGGCTGGTTCGACACCGGCGCCCTGTGGCGAGAGGTCTTCGGCCCCCTGGAACCAGGCGGCGACGGACGTGTCCTGCCCGACCTCCTGGACCCGGCGACCGACCGCGCCACCCGTTCCCCCTATGTCCAACTCCCGCCCGATGCAATGCTGTTGCTGCACGGGCCGCTGCTCCTTCACCACTGGTTCCCCTTCGACTTCACTGTCCACGTACGTCTCTCACCCGCCGCACTGCGCCGCCGCACCCCTGAGGACGAGCACTGGACGCTCCCCGCGTTCGAGCGGTACGAGACCGAGACGGCCCCGGGCGACACGGCCGACGTCCTGGTGCGCGCGGACGACCCGCGCCATCCGGCATGGAACGGCTGACGGCGAGCAGCGGGGCAGGGGCGTCAGGCCGAAGCCGCAGCCGTCCGGGTGCGTATCTCTTCGTGCCCGGCGAGAATGTAGGGCGCCGGGACTAGCGGTGCGTGTCCGCGCCGCGCCGGCCGTCCGGCACCGGGAGGTACTACATGACCACCGCCGGAGACATCATGCACCGCGGCGCCCAGTGGATCCCCGCACACGAGACCCTGGACCGGGCGGCACAGCTGATGCGTGAACTCAAGGTGGGCGCCCTGCCCATCAGCGACGAGAACGAACGGCTCTGCGGCATCCTCACGGACCGCGACATCGTGATCGGCTGCGTGGCCATGGGCCACGACCCGGCCCGCGTGACCGCGGGCGAGATGGCCAAGGGAACCCCGCGCTGGATCGACGCGGACGCCGACGTCAGCGACGTACTCGGTGAAATGCAGGAACATCAGATCCGCCGCCTCCCTGTGATCGAGAACAAGCGCCTGGTCGGAATGATCAGCGAGGCCGATCTGGCCGCGCACCTGACGGACGAACAGCTCGCGAGCTGGGTCGAGAGCGTCTACGCGAAGAGCGACTCGCGCTGAGGGGCCGGGCGTTCCGGCAGCGGACACCGGTGCCTTTGCGCGTGTCCTGCGGGCACACCGTGGACTGCCGCTCGTCCGGCGAGCCGTGCCGGACGAGCGCGGTCACAGCCAGCCGTTCCGCTTGAATCCCCGGTAGAGGGAGAAGCACGCGACAGCGATCACGCCGACCGCCAAGGGATACCCGAACTTCCAGTGCAGCTCCGGCATGTGCTCGAAGTTCATGCCGTAGACCCCGCAGACCATCGTCGGCACGGCGATCAGCGCGGCCCACGCCGTGATTTTCCGCATGTCCTCGTTCTGCGCCACGCTCACCTGCGCGAGGTGCGCCTGCAGAATCGAGTTGAGCAGCTCGTCGAACGCGGCTATCTGCTCGGCTGCCCGCAGCTGATGGTCGGAGACGTCCCGGAAGTAGGCCTGTATCTCCGGGGCGATCACCCGTATCGGCCGCGTCGCCAGATCCATGATCGGTCGGCCCAGCGGGACCACCGCCCGCTTCAGCTCAAGGAGTTCACGCTTGAGCTGGTAGATGTGCCCAGGGTCGGCCCGCGCGCCGTCCGCCGCGAACACGGCCGTCTCGACCTCGTCGATGTCCTCCTGGACGGAGGCCGTGACATTCAGATAGTCGTCCACCACGTGGTCCGCGATCGCGTGCAGTACGGCGGCCGGCCCCTTGCACAGCTGCTGGGGATTGGCCTCCAGTTCCTCCCGCAGGGGTCCCAGCGAACCGTGCCGGCCGTGACGGACCGTCACCACGAAGTCCCGGCCGACGAACACCATGATCTCGCCGGTGTTCACCACCTCGCTGGTCGCGGTCAGCTCGGTGTGTTCGACGTAGCAGACCGTCTTGAACACCGCGAACAGCGTGTCTCCGTACCGCTCCAGCTTCGGGCGCTGGTGGGCGTCCACCGCGTCCTCGACCGCCAGCGGGTGCAGATCGAAGAGCTCGGCGATGCCCGCGAACTCCACCTCGGTCGGCTCGTGCAGTCCGAGCCAGACGAAACCGCCGTCGGCCTTACGGACCCGCTCCACCGTCTCGACCAGATCGCGGCCCGCGGGGACCCTTGCCCCTTCCTCGTACGCCACGCAGTTCACCACCGCGGAGCCCAGCGGTGACCGGGCGGGGTGGCTCAGGTCGACACGGGCACGCCGTCGTGTCAGCCGTGCCACTTTGCGGAGGCCGCCGACCTTGCTCAGGCTCGTGACCTTCCGCAGATTCCCTGCCATGGACATCTGGATCTCCCTGCGTGGATCTCCTCGCGCCGCACTCTGCGCCTTGCCGCGGCCAGTCTGCCAGGATGTTTCGACGCCCGGTTCGGCCTGTGGGAACGGAACATTCCGCTCCGGAAGCCGCTCCCGAACCTGTCGGCTGACGGGGCTGACGGGGCTGATGGGGCTGACGGGGCGTCGACCGAGTGGCGACGCGGCGCGAAGGCGACCCGGACACCCCGGGCCTCTCGTGTGCGACGCGCCCACGCCGGGAGCGTCGACCCTCCGGAGAAAGCCTGACAAATGGGATGATCAGGGCATGACGCGAACCGACGGACACCTCCTCGACAACCGCCCGCCCGCGGCGGGGCAGCGATTCGACGCCCTCGCCGCTCTCTTCGACCCCACGACCTTCCGGCACATGGAACGGTTCGGCATCGGATCCGGCTGGCGCTGCTGGGAGGTGGGAGCGGGCGGCATGTCGGTGGTGTCCTGGCTCGCCAAGCGGGTCGGGCCCACCGGCCGCGTCTTCGCGACCGACCTCGACACCTCCTGGGCACCCCTGGCCGTGCGGCCGCCGATTCAGCTGCGCGTCCACGACGTGGGTGTCGACGAGCCGCCGGCGGAGGGCTTCGACCTCGTGCACGCCCGGCTCGTGCTCGCCCATGTGCCGGACAGGGAAGGCGCCTTGCGCACGATGATCAGGGCGCTGCGGCCCGGCGGCCGGCTCCTGGTCGAGGACGCCGACCCCACCCTGCAGCCACTGGCCTGCCCGGATGAGCGGGGGCCAGAGCAGCAACTGGCCAACCGAATGCGCCATGCGATGCGCGACGTGCTCGCCGAGCGGGGCGCCGAACTCTCGTACGGGCGTCGGCTTCCCCGGCTGCTGCGCGAGGCCGGGCTGCGGCAGGTCGAGGCGGACGCGTACTTCCCGCTCACCTCGCCCGCCTGCGGAGCCCTGGAGTCCGCGACGGTCGGCCAGGTCCGCGAACAGCTCGTCACGGCGGGCCTCGCCACCGACCAGGACATCGACCGGCATCTGGCGAACGTGGCCGCGGGCGGCATGGACCTGGCGACGGCACCGCTGATCTCGGCGTGGGGGCGGAAGGTGTAGTGCGTGTGAGCGGGATGGCGTGCGGGGGCGGTCGGCCTATGCCTCAGCCCTCGGTGTGTCCGGCGCCTTTGCGTCCGGTGTGTCCGGCGGTTGTGCGTCTCGTCCGTCCGGTCTGCCGCCGACCTGTTCGACCGCCCGGGCTCCCGCCCGGCATCCCTCGGCTGCCGCCTCCTCCGGCCGCCCGCCCGCGAGCAGGGCGGCCAGAAAGGCGCCGGTGAAGGCGTCACCGGCGCCCGTGGTGTCGACAGGAGCCGCCGCTTGTGCCGGAACCCGGGCCCGGACCGTGCCCGACCGGGCGACAAGGGCTCCGGCAGCGCCCTGCTTGACCACCACCAGCGGAAAGTGGCGGCTCAACTTGGCCGCCGCGTCCGCCGTGTCGGGCAGGCCCGTCAGCAGACGGGCCTCGTCCCGGCTCGGCAGCAGGACGTCGACGCCCTCGGCGAGCGAGAGGAAACGGTCCACTCCCAGTTCGGCGAGGAACCCCGCCGAGGCCGGATCCACGCTCACCGGTACTCCACGCGCGCGTGCCGACTCCACCGCCACCGACACCAGCGCCCGGCACGGCTCCGAGAAGAACAGATAGCCCGACAGGTGCAGTCGTGCGACCCCGTCGAGCAGCGCGGGCGACCAGTCGTCGGCGTCCAGACACAGGGAAGCACCGCTGTCCGTCAGGAAGGTGCGTTCCGCCGAGGCCCCCGCGTCCACCAGGCAGATCACCGTCCCCGTCGGAGCCCGCGGGTCGACGACCAGGAGGGGACGCACTCCGGAGGCCACCAGTTCCCGCTCGTGCCACGCTGCCGAATCGGCGCCCACCCGGCCGAGGAACCGCACCTCCGTTCCGGCTCGACGGGCCGCCCAGCACGCGACGTTGGCGCCCGCGCCGCCCGGCACGGTCCGGACGGCCGCGGCCGTGTCGGTGCCCGGGGCGAGCGGTCCGCGGTGCCGGGCGACGACGTCGGTGATGACATCACCGACGACAAGGAGAGCCCCGCCGACACGGCCGGTCCCACCGGCTCCCGTCACCCCTGCGCCCAGGCCGCCGCGATCCGCCCCGCGAGCCGTACGTTGCCGCGTACCGCCGCCAGATTGGCCTCAAGTGACGCCCCGTCGGTGTGGCGCACCAGGTGGTCGAGCAGGAACGGCGTGACCGCCTGGCCGCTCACACCCTCCGCCTCGCACGCGTGCAGCGCGTCGGCGAGCACGCGCGCGTGCAGCGCGGGATCCAGCTGCTGCGCCTCGGGCACGGGATTGGCGACGATCAGTGCCGCCGCCGGCCCGTCCAGCGTGTCCTGCGCGCGCATGACGGCCGCGACCTCGCCCGGCGACTGCAGCGTCCACTCCACCGGGTGTCCGGAGTCCGACAGATAGAAGCCGGGAAAGCGGTCCGTGCCGTATCCGGCGACCGCGACGCCCAGCGTCTCCAGGCGCTGCAGGGTCGCCGGTACGTCCAGGATCGACTTCACTCCCGCGCACACCACGGTGATCCGGGTACGCGAGAGAAGCCCCAGGTCGGCGGACTCGTCCTGCGTCAGCGTCCACTCCCGGTGCACGCCCCCGAGGCCGCCCGTGGCGAAGACCCGTACCCCTGCCTGCGCGGCCAGCAGGGCCGTCGCCGACACCGTGGTCGCCCCGCTGACTTGAGTGGCTATCGCCAGCGGCAGATCGCGATGTCCCAGCTTGCGGATGCCGTCCTCGGTGGCGATCCGCTCCACCTGCTCCTTGTCGAGGCCCACCCGGGGCTGCCCGTCGAGCACGGCGATCGTCGCCGGAACGGCCCCCTCCTCGCGTACGGCGTCCTCCAGCTCCAGCGCCACCTGGAGATTGCGCGGACGCGGCAGCCCGTGCGCGATGATCGTGGACTCCAGTGCCACCACGGGCCGACCCGTGGCGAGCGCCTCCCGAACCTCTTCGGACACCATCAGCACGCGCGTGCCTCCTGTCTGTCGGTTCCCCTCTCATCCCTGGCGGGCGGCGTGCCCGGCCAAACCCCCGCGATCACGCCAGGTGCGAAAAAGGGTGTCCACGCGTGCGTGGACACCCTTTCCGCTCTACGGCAGCGCTCAGACAGGCCGTGTGCCGGTCAGCACGCCATGGGGGTCGAGAACGTACTTACGGCTGGCGCCCTGGTCGAACTCGGCGTAGCCGCGGGGCGCGTCCTCCAGGCCGATCACCGTCGCGTTGACGGCCTTGGCGATGTGCACCCGCTCATGGAGGATCGCCATCATCAGCCCACGGTGGTACTGCATCACCGGACACTGACCTGTGGTGAAGCGGTGGCTCTTCGCCCATCCCAGACCGAGCCGCACCTTGAGCGTGCCGGTCCGCGCGTCCTGGTCGATCCCGCCGGGGTCGTCCGTGACGTACAGGCCCGGGATGCCCAGCGAGCCACCCGCGCGCGTGATGCCCATCAGCGAGTTGAGGACCGTGGCGGGCGCCTCCGGGGCGTCGGGGCCATGGGCCCGCGCCTCGAAGCCGACCGCGTCGACGGCCACGTCCACCTCCGGCTCACCGAGGATCTGGTCGATCTGCTCGCCCACGTCACCCTGGCTGACGTCGACCGTCTCGCAGCCGAAACTCCTGGCCTGCGCGAGGCGTTCGGCGTTGAGGTCGCCGACGATGACGACGGCGGCGCCGAGCAGCTGCGCCGACGCCGCGGCGGCGAGACCGACCGGCCCCGCGCCGGCCACGTACACCGTCGAGCCGACGCCGGCGCCCGCGCTCACCGCGCCGTGGAAGCCCGTCGGGAAGATGTCCGACAGCATGGTCAGGTCGAGCAGCTTCTCGCGCGCCTGGTCCCGGTCGGGGAACCGCAGCAGATTGAAGTCCGCGTACGGGACCATCGCGTACTCCGCCTGGCCGCCGACCCAGCCGCCCATGTCGACGTAGCCGTAGGCCGCCCCCGGGCGGGCCGGGTTGACGTTCAGACAGATGCCGGTCTTGCGCTCCTTGCAGTTGCGGCACCGCCCGCAGGCGATGTTGAAGGGCACCGAGACGATGTCCCCGACCTCCAGGAACTCGACGTCCGGGCCGCGCTCGATGACCTCTCCGGTGATTTCGTGCCCGAGGACGAGCCCCTCGGGCGCGGTCGTACGACCGCGCACCATGTGCTGGTCGCTGCCGCAGATGTTGCTGGCGAGTACTTTCAGGATGACTCCGTGCCGGCACTTGCGGCCGATGTTCGCGGAGGCCACTCCCGGTCCGTCCTGCAGTTCGAGCGTCGGGTAGTCGATGGTCCTGACTTCCACCGCGCCCGGCTTGAGGTACGCGACTGCCCTGTTCCCGCTCATACGTGATCGCCGTCCCTTCGGCCCCCGTGCCTTCGGTTGCCAGTGGCTGTGCGCACGGCGGAGTCTGCTACCGGCGAACCGTTCCGGCCAGCCTTCGCGCGGGCCCCGCCGGGCACATCACGGACGGGACCTTCCGCGCCGGGTGAACAGCGCCAGCGCGCCTAGCGGCAGCAGCAGGCACGCGGCGACGGCGTTCAGCCAGCCGTAGCTCGCCTGCGCGACGACGAGACCCGCGGCGGCCCCGCCGAGCCCCGCCGAGGTGTTCATGGTCAGGTCGGAGAGCCCCTGGGCGGCCGCGCGCGCGGGCTGGGGCACGGAGTCGGTCAGCAGTGCGGAGCCGGAGACGAGACCGGCGGACCAGCCGAGACCCAGCAGGAACAGCCCGGCGGCGGTCTGCCGGTGGTCGGCGCCCGCGGTGCCCGCGAGCAGGGCCGCACAGGCCAGCAGGGCCACGGCCAGGCCTATCCCCGAGAGCCGGCCGAACCGGTCGGACAACCGCCCCATCAGGGGCGAGAACGCGTACATCCCCGCGATGTGGATGCTGATGACGAGCCCGATCAGGTCGATGCCCGCCCCGTGGTGGCCGAGGTCCAGCGGGGTCATCGACATGACCGACACCATCGCCGTGTGCGACACGGCCACCGTCACCAGAGCCAGCCGCGCCCGCGGGGACGCCCGGACGGCGGCCACCCCCGCCCTGATGGACCGTGCCGCGGGGGACCGCTCCTCGACGGGCGCCAGCGCACGGGCGGTGAGCAGCGGATCGGGTCGCAGCAGCACCGCGACCAGCAGCGCGGATATGACGAACACCCCGGCCGCCCACACGAACGGACCCGCTGCCTCCGGTATACCGAGCCCGGAGACACTGCGGCCGGCGGGCGCCGCGATGTTGGGGCCGAGGACCGCGCCGATCGTCGTGGCCCACACGACGTTCGAGATGGCCCGGGCCCGCCGCTCCGGCTCGGCCAGATCGGCGGCAGCGAACCGCGCCTGCAGATTCGCCGACGACGCCGCGCCGAACCCCGCCATGCCGACCAGCAGCAGCGGGAAGCTGCCCACGACCGCGCCCGCCACCACGATCCCGGCTCCCAGCGCGCCGAGGAGGTAGGCCAGCACGAGCCCCGGCCGGCGACCGCGCGCGGTCATCAGAGCGGCCAGCGGCACCGAGAGCACCGCCGTCCCGGTGACGGTCGCGGTGGGAGCGAGGCCGGCCAGCGACTCCGTACCGGCGACTTCCTGGGCCAGGACCACGGCGAGCGCGATGCCCGTGGCCACACCGAGGCCGCCGAGGATCTGACTGGCGACGAGCACCGCGGAGGTCCGGCGTCGCAGCGCGGGCAGTGCGGCCGCGTCGAAGGGCACGGCGACCGGCCGCTCGACGGCGGTCACCGCGAACACGCCCGAGCGAACGGAACGAGGGCGCGCACACGGCCCCGATCGGCGAACCGCACCGGGTCGGACGCGTACACACGAGTGAAGTCGGGCGTGGTCACCGGCGCAGTCTCCCCCCTTGTCCCGAGCCCGGGACACCCCCACGACAACAGCGGCCGCCCCGAAGCCGAGCCCTTCGAGAGCGGCCCTTCGAGAATGTCGTGCCCCCTAGAACAGCGGTTCCGGCAGCACCCCTTCCAGAGCCAGCAGCTTCCGCTTGGTCTCCACGCCGCCCCCGAACCCCCCGATACCGCCGTCCCGCTCCACGACCCGGTGGCAGGGCACGACGACCGGCAGCGGATTGGCTCCCATGGCCATCCCCACCGCCTGGGCCGCCCCCGGCTGGCCGACACGCCGCGCCAGGTCGCCGTAGCCCACCACCGCCCCGTACGGAACGCCGGACGCCAGCTCGCGCAGCACCTGGCGGTTGAAGCCGGAGATCAGCGACCAGTCCAGGGGCAGCTCGAAGCCGCGCCGCTCACCCGCGAAGTACGCCGCGAACTGACGTATCGCCTCGGTCAGCAGCGGGGACCCCGGCGCCTCGACGGGCTCGGTGGCGAACCGCGACGTGAGCCGCTCCAGGGTCTTGTCGCGCACCTCGTCCGTGGCGTGGAAGACCACGCTGACCAGGCCCTCGCCGGTCGCCGCCAGCAGCAGCGGGCCGATGGCGCTGTCGACGACGGCCCACACCACCCGCTGCTCGTTCTGCCCATGGCTGTTCATGCGCTCCACGGTACGGCGCACCACTGACAACGCCGGTGGCGCGGACGCGTACGGGCG
>NZ_JBHWZP010000038.1:0-45597 GCF_042728395.1 Streptomyces sp. NPDC060205 | reverse complement strand
CGTAGGGGCCGGGCCGTGCGGGTCAGGTAGCTGGCAGGGATGCTGGTGCCTGGCTGGCCGGACTGGAGAGAAAGGTCAGCAGCCCGTTCTTTCCGTGGCAAGTCTGTTGCACCGCTCCCAGGCACTGGTACAGCCTTACATCCGCAGACAAGGCGTTCATCACCACCGGTTGCAAGGCCTGGAAGAGGACCGGCTAGCTGAAGTCTGCGGGCTCACAGCAGAGGACAGCAGGGTCCCGCCATTTGAACAGCGGGGCTGAACAGCGGGGCCCTCAGCGCATCTACGGAAGCCGTACGGGCTCGGAACCGCCCCCGTTTTCCACCGAATCTGCCCGACCCGAGCTATCTGGGCGACCTGGGCCCGTCAAGACGTCATCGACGAGCGTGCAGCACCCGATGCGTTTTTCGATGGCCCGGAGACGTCGTAGGTGTTGGCGATGCACGATGTCCGGTATGAGCGATGCATGGGCAGCTGTCATAGCCGCCGTCGCAGCAGGCGTCTTCGGTATCGCAGGCGCCTTCGTTGGCCTCTTCGTCGGACACCGCCAGACCGCCGGCGAGGCCCACGTCGAACACCGCCAATGGCTGCGCGACCAACGCCAGCAGGCGTACCTCCAGCTGTACAACGCTTGGGACGCGGCCATCAAGGACCTGCGTGCCTACCATTCGAGTGGCCCGACAGGGCGGACCGGGTGTTGGAGGAGCAGTCGCGGGACGGCGGTGGAAAGGAGTTATGGCTGATTGCGCAGGAGAAGTGCGACGAGGTGTGGGCGAGGCTGCTGCCCACGGTAGACCGTACCGAGCTTCTAGGCCCACCGGGCGTTGACGGGGCGGTGTCCGAGCTGCGGACAGCGTTCCTGGCTATGCAGAGCGAAATGGTGGGGCAGGGGCGGAGGGAGACGTCGACAGTGGAGTGGGCCGAGTGGGATGCGCTCGTTTCGAAAGCGCAAGCGGCACGCTTCCTCCTCACGGCCGCGGCGGCGTCAGCGCTGCGGACACCTCCCACGCCGAAGGAGGAGAAGGGAACTGTTCTGAGAGGCCGTCGGGCGCGGCAGTCGTCGAACTGAGTGCAGTAGCAGACCTCGATCAGCGGTCCCGTCACTGTGCTGTCCGTCAGCGCGGCCGGGACGTGCTTGCCCCGGATCACTCGGACGAGCTACAAACTGCCCCAGGAGCACGGAACGCACGCTGGTGATCGGCGGCATCGTCAGTCACATCGACTTCCTGTAGCTCGCGCCCAGGACAGCCTCGTCCGGTCTTCCCCAACCAGGTTCCCGTTCTGCCGGCCGCACTGTTCGATCTGCTGCGCGACGGGCTGTCAGGACCCGTCTGGCGACCCGCGCAGACTTGGGTCCCCCGGGGACAAAAACGAGAGCCTCCCCCGCCTGCCGGCGGCGGCCGCTACGGGGTGTCCGGTGCGCGCGTGTGACGCCGGGAGGGTACGGGGCCGGGAACGGGTTGGTGCTCGATGACGTCCCGGGCGACGTTGCTCAGCCGCAGCTGGCGGGAACGGGCGTAGTGACGCAGCAGGGCGAAGGCGTCGTCCAGGCTGATGCCGTGGCGGGCGGAGAGAAGACCCTTGGCCTGCTCGACGACGACGCGGCTGTCCAGGGCCCCGCGGAGCTGTTCGGTGACGGTGCGCGATTGATGGTGGGTGCGGGCGTGGAGCAGGCCGATGGTGGCCGCACGGGCCAGAGCCTGTGCCAGGTCGAGGTCACCGTCGTGCAGCGGCCGGCCGGCGGTGTGCAGCAGGAGCAGGCTGCCGACGGTGTCGTCGCGCAGCCGCAGAGGCACCGCCGTCGCACCGGTGCAGTCGGCGGCGTGCAGCTGCCGCATGAACTGCGGCCAGCGGGCGGCCGCTTCGTCCGAGCCCTCGGTGGTGACCGTCCGGCCGGTGCTGCAGGCGCCCTCGACCGGGCCCCGTCCGTAGGCACCGCGCAGTACCTCCAGGAGACGGGGGCCACCATCATGCGGGGCGGCGGCGTGCGGGCCGGAGCCGGAGGGCTCCAGGAAGACCGCGGCGCCCACAACGTCGAGGAGTTCGGTGCAGCGCACCGTCATCTGCTGCAGGAATTCTGCGTCGTCGAAGTCCTGAACGAGCGTGTCGGCCAGGTCAACGAACGTGCGGGCGATGTGCTGTTCCCGGCTCATAGGCAGCCTCCTTGTCCGCCGCGCCCCAGCGCGGCTGATGGCACCGGCCCCACCGGCCGGTACCATCACGGCTTCCCCGCAGTCCGCCCGGCAGATGACGGCGCGAGCGGTATCCGACAAAGACACGCCCGAAGGGTAGACACCGGCACCCGGTCCGCCCCATTCCTGCGTGTTGCTGCCAGCTGTTCCCATGCTTCAGAACGTTCCCGCCCTCCCCATCAGCGATCAGCCGGCTTCCCGCCTGCCGTGCCAAGCACACCGGACGAGCACCGGCAGCGGGGCGGACGGCATCTCGCCGCGTGGCGTGGTCGTAGCCCCGTAGGGTGTCGGGGCGTCAAGCCTCTGCCTTGGGTGGGGTGGTGGTGGAAAACTGGCGAGTTATGGACATCCGTCGCAGGAACTGCGTCACCGTCACCGGCTGTGCGGACGGGCCGGTGCTCCTGCTGGCACACGGGTTCGGCTGCGATCAGAACATGTGGCGCCTGGTGGTTCCGGTCCTTGCCGAGAGCTGCCGGGTGGTGCTCTTCGACTACGTAGGCTCGGGCCGGGCAGACCCGTCGGCCTGGGACGAGCGGCGTTACAGATCGCTGGAGGGCTACGCGCAGGATGCGCTGGAGGTCTGCGCGGAACTCGACCTGCGCCAGGTGACGTTCGTGGGGCACTCGGTCAGCGCGATGGTGGGAGTGCTCGTGGCGGCGAGGGCCCCGCAGCGTCTGTCCCGGCTGGTGATGGTCACGCCCTCGCCCCGCTACATCGACGATGACGGCTACCGGGGCGGGTTCAGTGCCGAGGACATCGACGAGTTGCTGGAGTCGCTGGAGTCGAACTATCTGGGCTGGTCGGCGGCGATGGCCCCGGTCATCATGGGCAACGCGGACCGGCCGGAGCTCGGCGAGGAGCTGACGGCCTCGTTCTGCGCGACCGACCCGGACATGGCCCGCGTCTTCGCCCGCACGACGTTCTTGTCCGACAGCCGTAAGGATCTGGCCACGGTCGCGGTGCCGACACTGGTCCTGGAGTGCAGGCAGGACGTGATCGCGCCGCGGGAGGTCGGCGCCTACGTCCGCGATGCCATCCCGGGCAGCCGGCTGGTGACGCTGGAGGCGACGGGGCACTGTCCGCAGCTGAGCGCGCCGCAGGCCACCGCCGGGGCGATCAGCGACTTTGTCGGGGCTCTTTGATGATGTGCCGTGCCGACCCGGCTCCCGAGCCGGGTCAGACACACAACCCAGACGGCGCAGACACGGTGGTCACGTCCCTGCTGGAGGACAGTGCCGAGGAACTGTACGAGCAGGCTCCGTGCGGGTACGTGTCGACGCTGATGGACGGCATCATCGTGAAGGTCAACACCACCCTGCTGGACTGGCTGGGCCTGGACCGCTCCCGGGTGGTGGGGCGGATGCGGTTCGCCGATCTGCTCACGGTGGGCGGCAAGATCTACCACGAGACGCACTTCGCGCCGCTGCTGCAGATGAAGGGCGAGATCAGCGGCATCGCCCTGGACATCAAAGCCGCAGGCGGGCGGATGCCGGTGCTGGTCACCTCGAAGGTCAAGACCGGCAAGGACGGCGAGCCCCTGCTGATCCGCACCACCGTCTTCGACGCCCGCGACCGCCGCGCCTACGAGAGGGAGCTGCTGCGCGGCCGCAAAGCGGCGGAGGAGGCGCGGCGTCAGTCCGACGCCGACCGCGTACGGCTCCAGGAGGCCCTCGCCGTCCTGCAGCAGAGTCTGCTGCCCGCCGAACTGCCCGCCGTGCCGGGCCTGGAAGCAGGCTCCTACTACCACACGGCCTCCCCCGATCTGCTGGGCGGAGACTTCTACGACCTGTTCCCCCTGGCGGCCGGCCGGTGGGCGTTCTTCCTCGGTGACGTGTGCGGCAAGGGCCCCCAGGCCGCCGCGGTCACCTCGCTCACCCGGTACACCCTGCGGGCCGCCGCCCTGCACGACCCCGACCCGGTCACCGTGCTCACCACGCTGAACACGGTGCTGCACGAGCGATACCAAAGCGGCGAGGGCCGCTACTGCACCGCCATATTCGGCGTCCTGGAACCCGCCGGCAGCCACGTCGGCGTGCACCTGGCGGCCGGCGGACACCCCGCCGCGCTCATCCAGCGCGCCCACGGCAGCACCGACTGCCTCCGCACCCCGGGCGGACTCCTCATCGGCGCCCTGCCCCACGCCCCGTTCACCACCGCCCACACCCGCCTGCGGCCCGGCGACACGCTGCTCCTGTACACCGACGGCCTCACCGAAGCCCGCACAGGACCAGACCGCGAGCTGTACGGCGAGGACGCCCTGCGCGCCTTCATCACAGCCCAGCCGCCGGCCGGCCCGCAGGCCCTGATCACCGCGCTGAAAGGGCTGCTCGCCTCCTTCGACAACGGACTCGACGACGACACCGCGCTGCTCGCCCTCGGCGTGCCCGCGATGCCCACGGCTCCGGGCGACGAACCGCGTGAGCGCACCGGCGGTCAACACCCGTGACGCCGCTACCGGCCCCGTACCCACAATCACCGGTGATCTCGACTACGAGACGGCGCCCGCAGTGCGCGAGGCCGTGCACAGCCTCACCCTTGCCGCGGGGCACCTGCTGGTCCTGCAACTGGAGGGCCCTGGACCTGTGCGACTCCAGCGACACCTGCGCTCTGCCCATGGACAGCGCTGCTGAGGACCGAAGGATCAGGGCAGGGGTGAGCGGTTCGGAGCACCGTGAATGCGTGTCTCGCTCACCGGTGCTGTCAGGGATGCCAGGTGTCCTGCCATCCGGGGTGCAGTTCGTAGGGCAGGGCGAAGGCTTTCATGATCAGAAAGGCGCGGCCTGCGTCCACCGACCCGTGCGCACCCTGTCGCTGCTCGCGTCTGATGCGCTGTTCGCAGTCCCGCACGATCCGCCGGTGGACGGCGAGCCGGTCAAGAAGCCGGGCAGGGCAGGGACACCAGCAGCAGCTGACATGCCCGGCCCGCGGCGGGTCGGGGCAGTCGAATACGTGAAAGAGCGCGGCATCACGCTCTTCTTCGTCCCACCGGTCCTGAAGGAACGACATCAAACTGGCGACGACAGGCATGCGTTCAACTCCCCTTCAACGCAGGGAACTTGTTCGGATGCTCCCACCACACGGCCGCAGGGATGACCGGTCAAGGCCCGGGTACGTACGATGTGTGAACCCGTCCTCACGCCCCGGACCCCGGCGTGGCGATACCGCACCACAGCCTGCGGATCTCGCGTCACCTGACACGACGTCCCGCTCCTGCCCGCCCCACACGTCCGGCCCGTGTTCTGCCCGGCCGCTCGAAGCACTGCACGAGGAGGCCGCGCAGCTGCGCACGGCGATGGAGAGGCGGCCGGTCATCGACATGGCCCACAGTCCACGTCTCTCCCCCACACCCGCAGACCACTCCACGCGAACGTCACACACCCGAGCGAAGGTTGGTAAAGTCCGTCACCCTCACACGCCAGAACGCCCCCTCGGGGCACGTTGACGTCAGGCATCCTCAGGGGCAGGCATGGCCGACGGCCCGGTGGTTCATCCATACCGCCACATCGCACACCCGCAACGCACTCATCGTCTCGTGTAGTCCCGCGACCTTCCGCAGTTCCAGCAGCTGGTGATGCAACGCGGCATGGTCCTCGCGCAGCGCGGCATGGAGAGCGAGCCAGAAGGACGGCGGCCGGCCGACGGCACAGCGGACGATTCGGTCGTAGACCGGGAGTAGTCGGGGACGCTTGCGGGCCAGGACCTTCCCGGCGATGACCCAGTTGACCCCACGCTGCTCGCAGAGCAGTCTCCATGCCTGATCCGCAGGCGAGCCGTCAGCCACGACGACCGCGTCGGCATCAGCCATGTCGATGTCCCTGGGAATGGCGTGAAGCAGACAGGACAACCGCACGCCGAGGTGGCCCTCGATGATGTCCAGCGCAACAGGCGCCGGAACGGTGACCGACAGGGTCTGCACCGCGACCAGATCCTCCGCCGTAATCCGGTCAGCGACCTCCGGACGGTCTCCTCCACCCGCCAGATGCTCGAACCGGCTCCCAGTGAACGGCGCATCACCAGGTGGCATGCCCATGCCGAAGTAGCGCCGCAGATCACCCAGAACCTGCTCTGCACTCAGCAGTGCGCGCAACCGCTGCCCCAACGGGGACAACGCCTCACCAGAAACACCGGGCGCTGCGGTAGCAGAGGCCATGAGATCTCCATCCTTCATCGAGATCGTCAGCAAACCAGGTCTGAGCGGCACACCCGGGTTGCAGCCCGCTCGTGCCCAAGGCATGAAGCCGTCGGCGGGACACGGCCAGCGAAGAGTGGAGGGTGCGCAGCTTCGCTGCCTTAACCGTGCGTGGGGCGCAGGTACATCGGCAGGACGGTGCGCATGAGCTGTTCGCCGCGGGTGGTGATGGCTTCGAAGTCGCTGCGGGCCATGGCGGCGAAGTTGGTCGGGTAGGAGGCGACCGCGCTGCGCGGAACGAGGTCGGCTGGCGGCGCGGGCAGGCGGTCGTCCTTCATTCCGAGATAGGCAAGGGCGAAACCGTCGATACGTCCGCTCGCGGCCCACTCGTGCAGGCGGGCGCGGGCGGAGTCCTGGGCCTTGCGGTGGACGGTGGCGAAGGAGCGGCTGAGGCGCCCGAACATGAAGTGCGGGGTCTTCAGTACGAGTTCCCCCAGGCCGGCGTCGCAGGAGATGATGAAAGGTACGTCGTAGACGTGCTGGGTGTGGTGCGGTGAGCGTTCCGGTTCGAGGACGGACAGACCGAGGTTGTCGTAGACGCCGCCGTCGGTGAGCAGCACGGTGTGCTGCTGGTGGTGTCCGTCACGGTGCTGGAAGGTGAAGGTGCGTTCCATGGCTGGCAGGAGCGCGGGGTAGGCGGCGGAGGCGGCTACGGCGGTGGCGACGTGGACGGGCTCGATGATGGTGCCGTAGCGGGAGCAGCCGCTGCGGCTACTGCCGAAGCGAACCGCGTTGGTGGTGGCCAGGTCGGTGGCGGTCAGAACGACGTCGAGACCGGTGTGGGTGACGTCGGCCAAGGTGGTGGTGCCGAACGCCTTGTGGGCGAGGACGGCAGCCAGGGCGTCGGTGCGGTTGGCGGGGCGGGCGACGGTGACCTGGGTGGTGCGGGTGAACAGCTGACGGGTGCCTGCGCGGGCGGCCGCGGTGAGGTTACGAGCGGCCGCGAAGGGCTTGAATGCCTGGCGTGCGATGTCCAATTGCAGGCCAGAGCGCAGCAGGTCGGTGGTGCTGGCGTCGAAGTCGGTGAACTCTTTCGGGCCGTAGGCCCACAGGGCGGCGAGGAGGGAGCCGCCGGAGATGCCGGAGACGACGCGGATGCGGTCGAGGAGATCGCGGTCGTGCAGGGCACGCAGACAGCCGAGGTGGAAGGCGGCCGCACGGGAGCCGCCGCCGGACAGGGCGAGGCCGAGGGTACGGGTCATGAGCGGGAGCCCTTGCGTGGGAAGGGAACGGGGCCGTGGGGGCGGGTGGCGTAGCCGCCGGGCCACCACGTCACGGGGCCGAGGCGGGCGGGTGCTTCTGGCACGGACAGCCCGGTCGCGGCGGCGGTGGTGCGGGCGGCGAGGTGGGCGTAGAGGTCGGGACCGTCACCGGTGGCGAGCCATTTGTGCCAGACGAGGTCCGGTCCTCCGGCGATGAGGACGAGGGCGCGGGCGGGAGCGTCGTTAAGCGGCAGGGTGAGGCTGGTCATGGCGGCGCGGTCGGTGGTGCTGGGCTGCGCGGCGGTGTGCGGGTGGGTGTGCCACATGCCCAGGAAGCGGCTGATGTTGCCGGTCGCCTCCCGGCGGGCGGCGAGGTGATGGCTGACGCCGTCCAGGCCGTGCCGGAAGTATGCCTCCGTCAGCAGGGAGTCGGGGGGCGGGCCGGTGGCCTCGTCGACGAAGATCACGCCGGTGGCGTCGTCGACGGCGCCGAGCAGGGTGCCGCCGGTTTCCACGCGCGGGCCGCGGACGCGGGCGCCGCGGCGGGCTTCCGCGCGCATCTCGGCGAGCGCGGCGGGGGTGATGCGTACGTCGTAGCCGGTGGCCTCGTCCGTGACGAGGGTGTCGTCGGGCCAGGTAAGCCAGCGCGGCCCGGCAGGCTGGGCGGCGGTGGGGCCGGCGGGCATGCGGATGATGAGCGTGGCCATGGTGTGCCGGTCTGCGGGGTCGGCCAGGGCGTGGAGGATGCCGGTCACCAGTTGTCCGGCCAGCGCGGTGACGTCGGCGGCCGATCCGGTGAAGGTGGCGTCCGAGCAGCCGGGTTCGGGCTGGAAGAGCTCGGTTGGGGGCTGGGTGGGGAAGAAGTCCTCGATCAGGTCGTCGAAGGCGTGCGTGGCGTCGGTGTGGGCGGCCAGGGCGGTGCGGCGCAGGACGTCGGCACCACCGCCGGTGGCATCGCGGGGCGAGAGGGCGGCGAGGCCGCGGGTGGCATGGTGACCGATCATCAGCGTAACCAGGTGGGGCCACGGGACGGTATCGGTGTGGCGGGCGCGTTCGAGGCTGGCCCGGACGATGCGGTTGGCGGTGCAGTCCCAGATCACGTCGAAGGCGTGCAGGTCGAGTCCGGACAGCCGGGTGGTGATATCGCCGACGAGTGCTTCGACCCTGGTGTGGTGAGGGTCGATCCGGTTAAGACGGTCGGCCAGGACACTCGCCTTGGGTAGGCCGATGTCGGCGTCCGCGTAGGGCTGGCGGGCCAGGATGCCCGGGTGGACGAGCGCTTGGTCGGCAACGGTGAGGTGCGCGGCGCCGGCGCGTGCGCACATGTCGGCGACGGGGGCGCCCAGGGCGCCCGCGCCCAGGACAAGGATGCGTTTGCCGCGCAGCCAGGCGGCGGGGGTGGTGTGGTCGCGACGGACGGTGACTTCGGGGCGGGCCTCGTAGATGCGCATCCACCGGGTGGGCAGACGGTCGAGCCATTCGGTGCCGAACTGGATTACCTCGTCGCCGAGTTCGGCCAGGTGCGGGCGGCCGCTGAAGGCGGTGCGGGTGGCCAGGCGCCCGACCTGGTCGGCGAAGTCGGGCAGGTGCCAGGCCACCAGGTGGGTCTGGCGCGGCCCGTCGCCGGCGATGCCCCGCGAGGGGGTGCCCAGCAGCAGGTGCACCGGTGCGGCCGTGGGGTCCTCGTCGTCCTCGTCCGGCGCGTCCCCGTCGGGGTGGAGCAGGGTGCGGTTGTGGTCCGCGACGAATCCCGTCAGCCCCAGCAGCAGGCGTGGCGTGATGTGGTCGCGGGCCAGGGCCTCGACCAGTTCCCGTGCGGTGAGCGGGTATTCGAACGTCAGGTGCATCGTGGTGACGACGACGGGGGCGAGAAACGCGCGGGCACCGGCCGGGAGAGCGGCGCTCTCCCGCAGCTGCTCCGGGCTTCCGGGCCAGGAGTCCTCGACGGCGAGCCAGCCCACCACGTCGCATCGCGTCTCGTTGACCTGGTGCAGTACGGCGGCGCCCAGCCATGGCCCGTCCGGCCGGGCGACGGGCGCATCGCGGCGGATCACGAGGAGCCTCGCCCTGTGGTCGGTCAGGGCGTTCGGGGGGTGCAGGGGGTCGCCGGGCCGGTCCAGTTCTCCCGCGGCGGCCGCCTCGAACCAGTCCAGGAGGCGGGTGATGAACCCGTACATGCCGTCGGCCGGATCCCACTCGGTCGCCGTCGAGCGGTACAGGCACAGGTGGCGGCCCCAGTTGACGTGCGGGGCGCCGGCGAACCGGGTGTGGCGAGTGCGCACGCTGGGAGCCCGGAAGGGAAAGTCCGGGGGGACCAGCAGGGTGACCGCTTCCACGCTGCGCAGCCGCAGGCCGCCCTCGGTGCGCGGCAGGTTGGCGCAGCCCACGCTGATGCGGGCCTCAACGTACCCGGGCCGGTCGGCGACAGCGGCCACGTGCGTGGCAGCCACCGCTCCGTGGGAGGCCTGGACGATGCGGTGGAGCTGGTCGAGGGCGAGCTGCTGGCCTTCACTGAGTTCCAGGGTGGTGCTGTCCTTCACGCGGCACCGAATCCGATCTGTACCGCCGGCTCGGCCTTGTCGCCCCTGGCCTGCTGCACACCGCCGCGGGCGGCGTCCGTGCCTCGCGGGTGCGGCACGTCGGCTGCGGCAGCGAAGGCGGCGGCCGGAAGGCGGGTGGTGCCCAGGGCAGCCAGCAGTCGTCGGCTGCCGCCTGCGGCGTGCAGCGCATGGGCCTTGTTCTCCAGATCGGTGACGTCGACGAGCTCCAGTCCCAGGCCTGGTTCCAGGGCAAAGACGACCGGGCGGGGTTCCTCCTTGGATGGGTACTCCCCCGTGCACAGCACCTCGTAGTCGGTAATCGACTCGTACGCTTCGCGGGCCAGCAGGTGCGGTGGGTTGTTGCCCTTCTCGTCCTTGTCTCGGAAGGGCAGCGAGCTGGCGATCACCCGCGCGTCCGGGCTGGCATACGTCTGGAGCTGGTCGAGGAGGTCCTGCTTGAGTTCTTCCTCCCCATCCCCTCCCTTGGCGTACATGGCCTTCTTGCTGCAGTGGTGCGGGGAGAGCAGCACGTCCCACTCCACGCGGTCCGCGTTACCCGCTGCCTCGCTGTTCTCAAAGATCATCTTGATGATGGGGTAGGCAAGATCGCCCAGGAACAGCAGCCGCCCGACGGTGGCGTCGTCGGCCTTCAGCTGCACTTGCAGGGCCAAGGACGTGTCGTTGCGGTCACCGGCGCAGTTGTCCTTGAAAGGGGCGTGGACGAACGCCTCGAAGCGATCCGCAACGTCCGTGCCGTCGAGCTTGGTGATCACATCGCCGGGGAACGTGAAGTACTCGTCGGGCAAGTCGGCATAGGAGTGCAGCTTGCGATCCTCGTCGTAGCCGATGATACGCACCCGGTCTCCACTGTCCGGCTCCTTGCCGTCCTCGACGGCTTTGAGAGTGGCGTCCACGCGCCGCTCGACCTCGTCCTGGAAGCGCTGTGCGTCCTCACACATCGGCTTGTCCTCGGACAGTTCCCGCCACAGCCGGGGTGTCGCCCAGATCTCTCCGATCAGGATGGAACTCTCCAGCAGATCGCCGAAGCCGCAGCAGTGGTCCGAATCAGCGTGGGTCAGGGCGAAAACCGCCAGGTAGGGCGTTTTGCCGTCGGGCTGCGGCAGAGTCTCCTCCAACCGGTCGATGACGGCGGCGACCACCGCGCCGTCCTCGTCGGCGGCCTTCATGTCCCGCAGGTCCACCTGCATGACCAGGTCCTCGCCCAGCACGATCGTGGTGGAGTCGCCCGTGCCTACCGGCCAGAACACCACCCCCTGTCCAGGCAGTTCCGTCTCCACCATGTCCTACCTCTTCACTCGATATTGATCAACTAGCGGGAAAAGCAGACAAGTTCACTTCAGAACAGATGTACCACGCGCCACTGACAACACAGTCCGCGATCGAACGAGGCAGCATTCAAGCCCTACTTCCTCTTCCTGGACTTTTTCGCGGAGGTCGCCTCGTTCACGGTCGTCGCCGGGCTGCGGCGCACCGTCGCCTGCTTCACGAACCGACCGGTGATCGCACTACGGCCACGCTTGCCAGCGGGCTTGCTCGCCTTGCCTGGCATGGCTCATCTCCTTCCTCAGAGACCCCGGTGGCCTCTCTCACTGAAGAAGTCCAGCACGACGAGATCCAGAGGCGCAACATTTTTTAATGGACAGTTTGACTGTCATACACTTGCACAAGAGAAGCCGCCCGGATGGTGGGCGGCTTCTCGACGAGACGGCAGAGCTCTACGACGTGGGATCGGCGATGATGCCCAAGTTGATCAGCCGGTAGTTCATGGCCATGTCGCTCATGTCGAAGTGCGTGGCCATGAGGTGCACCAACTGCTTAGCAGTGCGAAACTCGGCTTCACGCGCTGCACGGCGCACCATCGGCTCAGGGGCCAGGAGAGCTGCCGCGAAGCGGTTGGCCTCCATCTCCTCGCGGTCCGTGGCCATGCTCGATACCGTGTCACGGAAGTTGACACGGGTGTCGGTGTCCAGAATCAACGGGCGGCCTCGGTGCAGCCGCAGATGCCCGATTTCGTGAGCCACCGTAAAACGCTGCCGCTTCTTGTGATGCTGTTGATTCACGCCGATGACCTGCTCGTCCTCGCGGCGTAGCAGCATGCCGGAGACGTCATCAGGCATGTCCTGCGGAACGACGAGCACACCCAATTTTTCGGCAAGCTGCACAGGATTGATGGGCGCATCGTCGATGCCGAACTCCATCAGCAGCGCCCGCGCTGCCGCGTCAGACCTGGCCATCGCGCGCCCTCCGGTCAACCGCTGAAGCAAGCGAGGCGACAGTGTCCGCGAGGTAATCCGGCAGCTCGTTCGCGTGACCGGGCTCCCTCAGCCCCGGCAGGAGATCGGCTGGCTCCACCCCCAGCGCCGAGGCCAGGCGCACCAAGCGGTACGGCGGAGGAGCCTGCGCACCGGACTCGATATTCGTAATCGACCCGCGCGTCAGCCCCGTCTTCCGAGCCAGCAGTTCCTGCGTCAGCTTCGCCTGTACCCTCGCCGCCCTCACCCGCCGTCCAATCTCGGTGTTGAAAACCCGCTCCACATCGTCCACAACACTCCCTGCAATGACAGCCAAACTGACATTCCAACTTAGTCCAACCTCACCAAGACCACCACAGCGGCTTCCCGACTCCGGTCCAGCATCAGTACGGGCGCAATCGGGGACCAATACACATAGCCAAGACACGAGCGGCTCCCGGCCGCCGACGACCTGTTCGGCACCGGCAGGCAGTGCCTTTCTCCACCTCGGCAGCCGCGGGGGTGAGGCTGAGCACCGCCCGGGCTTGCTGCTGAAGGTCCGCGGCGCGCTCGGGCGGGCGGCAGCCGCAGTGCGGTCTCCACCACCCTCGCTCCCCTCGCCTATGGATGGCCCCAACCTCTCACTGCCCTCTACTAACAGTAGAGGAGCGCGGTAGAGTCGGGTCATGGCAGACGAGACGAGCATCAAGGTCAGCGCGGCGGCGCGCGACCGGCTGGCGCAGCTGGCGGCCGAGCACGGCACGACGATCCGCAGTCTGGTAGAGGAGCTGGCGCAGGACACCCCGACTAGGGCCGAGTATGCCGAGCGTGCGGAGCTGGCCCGCTCGGAACTGGCCTCCGCGCTGGGGCAGGTGCCCAGTGCGGAGGCCGAGGCGAAGGCCCGTGCGCTGCTGGAGCGCCTGGGCGGGGCGCAGCACGGCGCGCAGACGGCCGCCTGATGGCGGCCATCTCGGTGGTGCTGGACCACACCGCCGCCACCGCCCTCTACGACCCGAAAGACCCCTGCAACGAGGCGGTCGCCGCGTTCTACGTGCAGGCCTCCGGCGGACTCGGCGACCTGTCCGCGCCGGTGCTGTCGCTGACCGCTGGCGACGTCGAGCGGCCCGGCCTGCTGGGCTACATCAAAGGACTGCGGTTCATCCGCCTGGAGGCCTTCGACACCAACGCCGCGGTCACCGCCACCGAACTGCTGCGCTTCGGCCACTCCTGGGCAGCCGTCCACGCCATCCACGCCGCCCGCCCCTCCCCCACCCACCCCACCGGACGCTTCCTCCTCACCCTCACCCCCAAGGCGTATGCAGGCACCGGCGTCCAAGCCGTCCACCCCGGCCAGTAACCGCCCCGCACCCGCAGCGGGAGAAAGACGGCAGCCAGGCCGCGCTCCACTTCATTGGGCCGACGGCTGTGAGTCGGGCCGAAGGCGCTGCTTCGGCAGCGTTGTCATCTGCTGCCCCGGACCATGGCCTCGGCCGTTCGGCGAGGCAGTCCCTCACGCCCACCATGTCAGCGGACGCGCGGGAAGCCCGGCGGCGACCTCAGCCCGGCGGCGGCACGGCCAACGGCCGTCTGCTTTCCGGTGATGTCAGTGCGCCGTGCCAGGCTGACGGTGCCCGGCGGTACCCATCACCTCGAAGCCGATGCTGCCGCCGGGCACCCCGTCTTTGCCGCTGCCGTGGTCATGGTCGTGGTCGGGTGCGGGCATGCGATCGTCCTGCTGGTCGTCGGTGGGCTGCGACTGTATGCAGAAGGCTCTGGTCATCACCGGCAGAGGCCGGGGCGTAGGAGTCGGCCCCGCCCCGGTCGGCCGCCGGGGCCCGGCGCGCGGCGCGGCGGGGCAGGCTCGTCGCGCCGGGTCGTTGCCGTGGCCAGCCGAATGTGAGGCTAGGCCGTGTATCGAAAGTGGCCAGAGTTGCTGGTCGTTGCGACTGACCTGCGATGCCGCAGTTGGGTCCTGCATTGTCAGCGGTGTTGAGTACGGTCTGCCTATGGATCATCAGAGGGTGGGAGACGCACGGCAGGCGTGGGGCCGGGTGACCGTGTGGCTTCAGAATCATGCCCCTGAGGTGTTCGCTGCTCTCGGCGGGCCAGGGAGTGCGGCGGCCATCTGCGACGCCGAACTGCGCATGGGCCTACAACTGCCTGAGCAGTTGCGGCAGTGGCTTCTGGGGCACGACATCGATGCAGGTCGGCAGCCTCCTGCTGGATCGTGTCTGGTGGCACTGGGGTGCCCAGGCGTCCTTCCCAGTGGCGGACTCCTGCTGGGCCTCCTGGATATCGAACGTGTCTACCTCCACAAGATGGGCAGACTCACGCCGACCGCGGTGGCGACCGCTTCGTCGCCGCCGCGTGCGTTCAGCGCTCCGGCAACAAGATCGAGGATGTCATCGGGGACTGCGCCTCCCGCGTGGGCCCGGTGGGCGGCGTACTCAAACAGGCACCCCAGCGCGCGCACCGCAGATCGTGCTGCTCAGCAGTGACATCGAGGTCCATCAGGTGTCCTCCTACTCGTGGCCCCGGGATGTTCGAAGGATGAAGCGCTGTCTTGGGCCACTCCCACATGGCGTACGCGGTCCGCGTACGGGACGCAAGGGCGCGGTCAACTCGTTCCTCGGTACCGGTCGCCCGGGCCGCGCCGGCTTCGGCGACCGGACAGGGGGCAAGATCATGCTCTGCGCGGCGGCGATGAAGGGGGACGTCATGGCCTTCAGAGCGTCGTCGGGGCCCGGGCCCGCGGCTCCAGCGACGGGCTTCGTCACAAAGTTCGTTGCAGCCAGGTGGTAGCTGACCTGGAAGGGGTCGAGCGTCGTTCGGAACGTTGTAAGCACTCGACCGTGAATCGTGGACCAAGACGTGTGGGCGCTAATCGAGCCGCTGCCGCGTCTGCGGCCGGACGACATTACCAAAGCCGCGCCCGGCGGCCGACCGGCTGTGCAGCACCTCTCCCGCTTCCCGCACCCGCAACACCGCGCCGGCGCGACGGGACCGCGGCGTCGGGCACCCTTGCGCGTTGCGGCCAGCTACCCCGGCACCCGATCGATGGCCACACCGGAAGAGCACACCGGGTCAACCGCCATTCGACACCGGTGCGAGCACCGCGGCACCTCCTGCCAGGAGCATGAGAACAGTAAGCGTGAACCGCACCCGCCAACTCGTAACGATCTTCGACATCTCCGCCCGCTTCCTGGTCCGCCACTCGTGGACCCTCGACGCATTGCGCTCCGGCGCGCTCGCGTCCTTCCAGGCTCGCCCGTACATCCGATCGACAACAAGCCCTCGGACAGTGTCCGCTCCGCGGCAAGGACGGGGCCGTGCAGACGGGCGGCCATGCGGGGCAGGGTGCGCTGGACGTCGTCGCCGACCCCGGTCGAGACCAACCGCCCGTACAAGGGTGCGCCCAGCGGGTCTGCCCGCCGGCGCGCGAGCCCGCCCAATCCGACCACCGAGAGCCGGGCCGACGCAACCGAACCCGCGAACAGGCGCGAACTGAAGCCTCCTCCGCAGCCCACCCCACATCCCGCGCTGAGGGCAAACCACTGCTTCCGGAGAGATCATCACGCGCTGCTCCGTGCTCCGCAGGCGCCTATCCGGCCAGCAGCAGTCCGCAGCCGTACGCCCGCGCGTACCCGACTCCCTGGGTCATGGCGTCGACCAAAGCGGCAGGATCGGTGACCGTCAGCGTTGGCCATTGTGTGCCGACACTCCCTCGCGTCTCGGGCGTCCTGCGTTTCTTGAGTGTCCCGTACCGACTCGATCGAAGAAAACGCGACACTTATATTGACGATCGGATCATATCGCGACCATCGTGTTGCGGGCATGCCACGTTCGACGAGAGGTCAAAGACCGTGAAACGTTCCGTGCGCTCCCCTGTGCTCACCGCACTGGCCACCACGCTGGTCGTCACCGCCACCACCAGTGCTGCGCTGAATCGGCCGGACACCACCGCACTGCGCAACACCCCTACGGCCGCTGCCAGCAAGGCTCGGCCCGCTATCGATGAATTCCACCCCGTCGTCCGCGAAGACGCCGCGCACGAGGAGGCGTACGCCTCCTCGTACACCGTGTACCGCCCAGCCGACCTGTCGGAACGGGCAACAGAAGGGCTGCCGGTCGTCGTCTTCGGGAACGGCGGGTGCAGACCATCGGCGAACCCCTACATCGGCGCGCACACCCTGCTCGCGGCCCACGGCTTCCTGGTCGTGGCGGTGGGCTCCTACGACGAGCCGGACCGCGACGAGGACGGCACCGCGCACCCCGAGGTCCTGCGCGATGGGATCACCTGGGCGCAGAAGGAGAACAGGCGGCCCGGGAGCCCGTTGCGGGGCCGCATCGACACCAAGCGTGTGGCCGTCGCCGGCACCTCCTGCGGCGGCATCGAGGCTCTGGTGGCAGGTGCCGACCCCCGGGTCCGCACCGTCGTCTCGTTCAACAGCGGGTTCCAGGCAGACGCCTCACTTGGCTACGGGCGCGAGGAACTGGAGAACCTGCACACGCCCACGCTCTACGTCGACGGCGGCGTCGAAGACAAAGCCTACGAGAACAGTCACGTCAGCTACCGCCTGTCGGACGTCCCAGCAGTGCGGGCGAGTAACGCCCACGCCGGTCACAGCGGGTTCTGGCGCGGTCTGCGCGAGGGCGAAACCGACGGCACCATCCACGAGGAGGCGGTCGCCGTACTCGTGCAGTGGCTCGACTTCACCCTCAACGGCAACCGCACCGCCCGGCACTACTTCCTCGGTGAGGACTGCGGTCTGTGCGCGGTAGAGGGCTGGGACGTCACCTCCAAAGGCTTCGGCAAGAACTCTGACAACAAGGTGAACCAGTGAAGCGGATCGTCATCACCCTCCTGGCACTGCTCCTGACTGCCACCGCCGCCACCCCGGCCGCGGCCCACACCGACCTGCGCGTCTCCCGGCCCGGGGAGTACGCGGGATACTCCCCCGTCCTGTACGACGAGTGGGTGCGCACCTCGCAGTACCTGCCCACGCGGGACGGCACGCGCCTGGCCGTGGACCTGTACCGGCCGGCCGTCGACGGGAAGCCGGTCCAACGCCCGTTCCCGGTGGTCTGGGAGCACCAGCTCAGCCGGGCCTCGCGCGCCGACGACGGCTCGGTCAGCCTGCGCGGCGTCACCAGCGGCATGGCGGAACTCACCAAGTACGGCTACGTCGTGGCCTTCGTCGACCGGCGCGGCAACGGCGCCTCGTTCGGCACCATGACCGGCTACCACTCCCGGCAGGAGTCCCGCGACGCCTACGACGTCATGGACTGGCTGGCGGAGCAGTCCTTCAGCGACGGGAAGATCGGGGTCTTCGGCTGTTCCAACACCGGTGACGCCGCAATGCAGGCGGCCACCGCCGGTTCGCCGCACCTCAAGGCGGTCTTCGCGGGCAACTACTCGTTCCACAAGTACGACGCGTTCAACCGCGGCGGGATACGGGCGAATTGGGGCGTCGGGCCCACCCGTACCCGCGAAGAGGACCTGCGCAACCTGCCGGTCGACGCGGACACCGACGGTGAGCTGCTGAACCGAGCGGTGGAGCAGCACCGGGCCAACACGTCTCTGAAGGACATGTGGAAGGCCGCCCCCTACCGCGACAGCCAGGTCGACGCGGTCGGTACCGCCCCGTGGAACGAGTACAGCGTGGCCACGTATCGGGACGCCATCGAGCGCTCCGGTGTGCCGATCTACAGCTTCGACGGCTGGGACGACGACTTCCGCAAGGAGACCCTCGTGAGCGCGGCCACCCTGGCCAACCCGAACAAGGTGCTCATCGGGCCGTGGCACCACTGCGAGTACGACGGGTTCGACATCGTCGCCGAACGCCACCGCTTCTTCGACCACTGGCTCAAGGGCGTCGACAACGGCGTCATGGAGGAGCCGCCGGTGCACTACTACACCGGAGTCGCCGGGGGTTCCGGTACCTGGCGCGATGCCGAGCAGTGGCCGGTGAACCCACGTGCCAAGGGCACCCGTTACTACTTGGGCGGCGGTTCGACCGGCACTGTTGACTCGTTCAACGACGGCACGCTCACCGGCACCAGGCCGCGCGGTCACGGCGGCGCCGACGAATACACCGTCGACTACTCGGTGAGCTGCCCCGACCCCCTCGACCAGGAACAAACCTGCCCGCAGGACGAGAAGGGGCTGACCTACACCACGACACCGCTGCGCAAGGACACCGAGCTGACCGGGCATCCGGTCGTCTCGCTGCGGATGGCCTCCTCCGCCCCGGACGGCAACGTCTTCGCCTACCTCTCCGACGTCTCCCCGGACGGCACCGTGCGCATCCTCACCGACGGCAGGCTCCGCCTGGCGTTGCGCTCCACGCAGCACGCGCCCTACGACGTGCTCGGCACGCCCTGGCACCGGAGCAACGAGCGGGACGCGGCACCGATGCCGAAGGGCGGCAAGACGCAGCGCGTCGAGCTCGACATGCTGCCGTTGTCCTCCGTCGTCCCGGCCGGGCACCGGCTGCGGGTGACGGTTACCGGCGCCGACGTGCGCGAGAGCGCGCGCACCGAGACCAGCCCCGCCCCCATCTACACCGTGCGGCGCACGCCCGCGCAGCCGTCCTCCATCACCCTGCCGGTCGTGCGCTGATGAGCAGGCCGGAGAGGAATACCATGTCGCCAGGAAGAGTACGCAGGACCGTCGCCGTGAGCATGGCGGCGGCCGGAGTGGCGGCGCTCGCGGCGCCGGCCGCCGCGGCCGCTGGCCGGGACACGGGACCGTGTCCGTCCGGCTCCCCCGGTAAGGTCACCTGCACCGGTGGGGAGCTGGCCGACGGCACGCCGTACCGGTTCGTGGTCCCCGACCGCTGGAACGGTGTGGTCATCGTCGACCTGGACTTCGCGACCCGGGCCTCCGACGAGCCGCTGACCGGCGAGCTGACCGACCGCGGGTACGCGGTCGGCGGCACCGCCCGAACGGTCACCGGCTGGAACATCGCCGCCGCGATCGACAACCAGGCGGCGGCTCTGGACCGGTTCGAGGACGCCGTCGGCGCGCCCCGCTGGGCGGTTGCCTCCGGCCGGTCGATGGGCGGTTTCGTCTCGGCTGGCACCGCCCAGGTCCACCCCGACGTCTTCGACGCCGCGGTCCCCTTCTGCGGAGGGCTCGGCGGCGCGGTCGGGCAGTGGAACCAGAAGCTCGACACCGTCTTTACCCTCAAGTCTCTGCTGTTCCCCGGTCGTTCCCTGCCGGTGACCGGTGTGCCCGCCGACACCGGGCAGGCCACCCAGGACTGGGTGTCGGCGCTGACCGAAGCGCAGGCAACCCTCCGGGGACGGGCTCGGATCGCGCTGGCCGCGGCCGTCGGACAGCTCCCCAACTGGGGTTTGGACGCCGACGGCAAGGCCACGCCGAAGCCCCGCCCCGGCGACGTCGACGCGGTCCAGGAAGGAATGTTCCTCGCACTGGCCGGCGGCGAACAGCCGTACATCGGGCAGGCGATGAGCAGCCGCCGGTCCATCGAGACGCTGGCGGGCGGCAACCCGTCGTGGAACACCGGGGTCGACTACGCGGAGCAGTACGCGGCGGCGAAGCCCGAACAGCGGCGGACGGTGCGCAAGATGTACGCGCGCGCCGGTCTCGACCTCGGCGCCGACCTGCGGACCCTGGCCAGGGCGCCGAGGATCGCGGCCGATCCGGACGCAGTCCGATACCTGGAAAAGGGCATCGTCTTCGACGGCGACCTGCGTATCCCGGTCCTCACCGTCAACCCGGTCGGCGACCAGATCTCCACCGTGGCTCAGCAGCAGTCGTACGGTCTGGCAGTCCGCAAGACGGGCAACGGGGCGCTGCTGCGCCAGAGTTACGTCAACACGGTGGGTCACTGCACCTTCACGCCAGGGGAGCAGGTCGCGGCGATCACCGCCATGACCGAGCGTCTCAAAACCGGCCACTGGACCGCGAGCACCACACCGCAAGGCCTGAACCGGCTCGCCAGGTCGACCCAGGACGGTCCCGGCCGTTATGTGCACTACCAGCCGGCCGTCTTCAACCGTCCCTACTTCGGAAGCTGAACAGCAGAGCGGGGCCGTACCGAGGAGACCTCCCCGTACGGCCCCGCCACGATGCACCCGTGACCGAGACTGGACGACGGTGTCGGGCCCGCTGCATCGTGGACGGCGGCCGGCCGCCGGGCCGCCGACCACTTCCAGATTTCACCGACACGACCCCAGCGATGGGCCGCACCCGCCGCGAACTCAATGAGACGGACCTGAGCGACTGGTCCTCGCGCCCGTACACGAACCCGCGAGCACCCCCCTATCGAACACAGGATCCGTCAAGGCCCGCTTCCTGCGTCGGTGAGACCGGCCCGCATGCCCCGTCTCATGGGGCTGAGCCCGGTCACCGTACGCCGCGTCCTGACCCGCTACAGGCTGGCCCGCCCGTCCCATCCGACCGGGCCACAGGCCGTGAATGCGCCGTTACGGGCGCGACCGCCCTGGCAAGCTGGTACGCATCGGCATCGAGAAGCCCAGCAACATCACCGATGGCTGCGGCCGCAGGAGTCGAAGTTGCCCAGCCAGCCGCAAGACCCGCTCCGGTGTCGGCTACATCTGCCTTCGCAACGCCGTCGACAACTTCCGTCTCGCCTACAGGGAGATCCACGCAGACGAGAAGGAGGCCACCGTCATGTTCCGGCGGCGGGCCTCGCCTCCTCTTGCCTGGCTGGGATCACCGCTGTCTGGCCCACAGACCAGCCGCCTGCTCCTGCCTTGGGCAGATGTGTCGGCCGGCGAAGAGGCTGCATGCGGCTGCGCCAGCGGACCGGGCAGACAGACGCCCCGCCTGACCGGCCTGGCCGCATGCCTCCAACGACCACTACGGACACACCCAAGGCCGTCCTCCCCGGCCGGCCGCATCTCCCATCTCACGAGTCAGCACCTCCCCCGAGCGGATCCTCCCGCACCAGCAGGACCGCGACGAGCGCCGCCATTGCCAGCGGCACCGCCAGCAGGAACACCGAGGAAAGCCCGGCGGTGTAGGTGGCACGTACGGTGTCGGCGAGGTGGGCCGGCAGGGCGGCGACCTTCTCGGGCGTGCCGAGCAGCTCACCCGGGTCCTGGTCCGGCGGAATCCCGGCACGCAGCCGGGCCGAGAGCATCGCGCCGAACGCGGCCACGCCGACCGCGCCGCCCAGGGTGCGACTGAAGGTGGCCGCCGCTCCCGCCGTCCCCACGTCGGTGGGCCCGACGGCGTTCTGCGCCACGAGCACCAGCACCTGCTGGGTCAGCCCGGTGCCGACGCCGAGGACGGCCATCGCACCGGCGAGCCACCACCCCGGGGTGTCCGGCGCGAGGGGTGACAGCAGCACGGCTCCGGCCGTCACCAGGGCGCAGCCGACGACCGGGAACACCTTCCAGCGTCCGGTGCGGCTGATCAGCCGCCCGGACACGGCGGAGGCGACGATCATCGTGCCGACCTGCGGGAGCATCAGGAGCCCTGCGGCGGTGGCGTCGTGACCGCGGACCACTTGGAGGTACTGCGGCAGGTAGATGACGCCGCCGAACATGACCGCGCCCACGAGGAAGCTCGTCGCGCAGGCCACGGTGAGGCCGCGGTGGCGGAAGAGCCGCGGCGGCAGGATCGGGTCGGCCGCACGCCGCTCGTACAGCACACCGGCCACCGTCGCGGCGAGAACGGTGGCGGCGAGAACGGCCGTGGGCCAGGACGGCCACGGCCAGGCACGGCCACCCGCGGACAGCAGGACGACGGCACCGGAGGCGCCCACCGTGAGCAGGACGCCACCGAGCAGGTCGACGCCCCCGCGGGCCACGGCGGGGACACGGGCGGGTGCGAGGCGGACGAGGGCGGCCGCGGCCAGGGCCACGGGGATCACGCCGAGGAAGCACCAGCGCCAGCCGAGTCCCGGAGCACCCACCAGCAGGCCTCCGACGAGTGGTCCCGCCACCGAGGCGGTACCGAAGGACACGCCGAACCAGCCGGTGTACAGGCCCCGTTCGCGTGCCGGAACCAGTCCGGCGACGAGGGCGTTGGTGAGGGCGAGAATGCCGCCCGCCCCGGCGCCCTGCACGGCGCGGCCCGCCAGCAGAAGGCCCATCGTGGGCGCGCACCCGGCCAGCAGGGACCCGGCGACGAACACCCCCAGCGCAGCGAGGAGCAGGTCCCTCGGGCCGCGCCGGTCGGCGGCCTTCCCCCACAGCGGGGTCGCCACGGTCATGGTGAGCAGTGCGGCGCTCGCCACCCACGGCACCTGGGCCTGGCCGCCCAGTTCACCGGCGATCGTCGGCAGGGCGATGCCGACGATCGTGTTGGTCAGGGAGCCGACGAAGAGGGCGGCCAGGGCGCCGGAGAGCACCGCCGGCATCGACGGCACCGGTTCAGGTGGCCGGGCGGACACGCTGGTCGAGCCAGTCGCCCACGGTGCGGGTGAGAGCTTCCGGGCCGGCGTCGCGCGCGTCGACGTTGTCGGCGTGCAGTTCCAGGACGGGGATGCCGGCGGCCTCCAGCGCACGGGTGGTGAAGTAGCTGCCGCGCGCGTCGTCGGACACGAGGTGCACGACGCCGTCGACTCCGTGGCTCCGGGCCTCCTTGACGTACCACTCGGCCGACCAGGGCGGGGTGTAGAGCTGGTCGGAGAAGGCGGCGAAGCGGGCGGCGAGGGCGCGCAGCGGGTCGTCGCCGTAGCGCAGGTAGCCGTCGGCGGCAATGGCTAGGTACATCGACCAGACGAACACCGCGCCGTGGCTCTCCTCGAAACGCCGGTAGAAGTCCAGGTCGAACCAGAGGCCGCGGCCGATCCACATCAGGCGGGTCCGTTCGGCGGGGCAGACCGCGGTGCCCGCGGCCACCCGCTCGGCCACCTCGTCGTGGAAGGCGCGGGCGGCGTCGCGGGCCCAGACGGTGCCCCGGTGCCACTGCGGGATCATCACGCTGGGGATGGAGTCGTTGACGGGCAGGGGGCAGGGGCGGGCCCGGGCGATCAGGTCGCGGGTGCGGCGATTCCACTCCTGCTGTTCGTTGACGAGGTCCATGACCTCGGCGAAGCGGGTCTCGGAGAAGGTACGGCCGGTGGTCTGTTCCAAAAAGCGGATGAGCCCTTCGAGTTCGCCGGTCATGAGGTCGAGACGGTCGCTGCCGATCGCCTGCTCCCAGTTGCGCGGCATCAGCTCCCACCAGCGGGTGGGGACGTCGTTCTCGGCGGCGCTCTCCAGCGGGTAGAAGGAGACGCCGGGCTGCTCGTCCCAGATGTCGAAGACCTTCCGCGAGGTGTCGCCGGTGGTCTCCGCGAGCACGATCGACGGCCGGGGCAGCCCGCCCCAGGGCGCGTTCGCGGGGTCCGGGTCGAAGACCGAGGCCAGCGGGATCGAGCTGTACTGCTCGCTGTCGTCGGGCAGGCCGCGCTCGCGCAGCAGTGCGAGGTAGTCCTGAGCGCGCCGCTTGGCCGTGACGATCGATGACCACCACTGGTTGACGGCGTACGGGATGCCCATGGTGCGGAAGATCTCCTGCGGGGCGTCGGCGTTGACCAGTGCGAACGGCGCGCCGTCGGCCACTTCCCGGCGCAGGCCGGCGAACCATTCCCGCTGGTACGTGGTCGCCGCGGACGCCGAGTTCAGGCGGGCGCTCATCGGACGGCCTCCGCGGGCGTACGCGCACGCAGCGCCGTGAGGGTTTCGGCGGCCCCCTGGTCGAGTTCGCCGTAGGGCTGCCGGGAGAGCAGGACGGACGGCAGGCCGGTCGCGGCCTTCTGCGCCGCGTAGTCCCAGGGCGGTGCGTCGTCACGTACCCGGGCGTAGCTGACGAGGATTTCGGCGCCGCAGGCCGCGGCCTCGCGGCGGGTGTGCTCGGCGCGGGTGCGGATCGCGGCACGCGGCGCCGCGGGCCCGTTGTACTGGTACCGCTCGGCGAGCGACGCTTCGGTGGGGGTGCCGGTGCGGCGCAGGTGGAGCAGGTCGCCCCGGTCGTGGTCCTCGCCGACGATCAAGAAGCCCAGTTCCTCCAGTGCGCGGTAGACGTGGGCGGTGTCGTGCGGGCTTCCGGTGAGGAACACTCGCGTCCCCTCGTGCTCGGGCAACTCGTCTGCCTCGGCGAGCAGTTGTTCCAGCAGTTCGCTCGCGACGGCGACGGGAAGTGTCGTCGTCGCGGCGACGACGGTCAGCGCCTGGGTGCCGGTGAGGCGGGCCGGGTGGCTCCGGCGCAGACCGGTGACCCGCGCGAGGAGGTCTCTGAGCCGGTCGTGGGCGGTGATCGCCTCGGCGAGCGCGGTGTCGTCCACGGTGCTTCCGGCCCAGGTCTCGGTGACGGCCCTGAACTGGGCGAACTTGGCGCGGACGTAGCGGGTGGTGGTGCGGTGCGGCAGGTGGAGTACGTCGACGAGGTGGACCGGCGGGAGCGCCAGGAACGGCTCGACGCGGCGCAGTTCGCGCAGCGCGTAGAACAGGCGGGAGGAGGCCTCGCAGTCCCGGGAGACGACAATGCCTTCCAGGGGTCCGTAGTCGGCGTCGAGGAGACGGGTGAGGACCGAGCGGGCAGCGGGGTCGAGGCCGGTGCCGAGGTAGCGGTCGCCGGTCGTGCTCGGCGTGTCCGGGTCTCCGGTCAGCCGCAGGGGCAGCAGCCCGGCGGCGGTGAGGTACTCCACGGGTACGTCGGCGCCGACGTACCCGACCACCGGGCCGCGGCGGGGTCCGCGGTCACCGGCGGTGCGGCCGCTGCCGTGGGAGATGAGCTGCGCCAGGGCAGCGGACATGACGGTTCCTCCAGGTGGTGCGGGGTGCGGCGCGGGTCAGATCACCGATTCGGCGGCGAGTTCGGCGAGGTCGTCCGCGCTGTAGCCGAGCTTGTCCCGGTAGACCTCGTCGTTGTGTTCGCCGAGTGCGGGGGCGGGCCGGTCGAACCCGGCCCGGGCGGCGGAGAACCGGATGGGGACGCCGGTGGTGGCCAGTCCCTCGACCGTGCCGTGGACGGGGTGGGTCACCGGCACGACCTCTTCGCGTGCCTGCACCAGGGGGTCGCGTACGGCTTCGCGGGGGTCGCGCACCTCGGCCGCGGGTACGCCCTCGGCGGTGAACAGGCGCAGCGCCTCCTCGGTGGTGCGGGCGCTCGTCCACTCCCGTATCAGGGCGTGGATCTCGTCGGCGTTGCGGACCCGCTGGTCGCGGCTGTGGAAGCGGGTGTCGTCGGTCAGGTCGGGACGGCCGATGGCCCGGAGCACGCCGTGCGCGAAGGTGTCGGTGGGCGCGGACAGGGCGAGGTGTCCGTCGGTGGTCGGCAGGATGCCGAAGGGCGCCAGGCGGGGCACCATCGCGCCGGTGCGCTGCTGCATGCCGACCGCGGCGAAGGCGTCGAAGGGCTCGCACGCCACCAGTGAGGTGAGTGCGCCCAGCATGGAGACGTCGACGTGCTGGCCCTCGCCGCTCTGGTCGGCCTGCATGAGCGCGGAGAGGGTGCCGATGACGGCGAAGAGCGGGGCGAGCATGTCGCCGACGGGCAGGCCGAAGCGGACCGGTCCCTCGTCGGGTTCGCCGGCGGTGAGCATGACGCCGGACAGCGCCTGGATGATGGAGTCCATCGCCTTGCCGGAGCCTGGGCCGCCCTGGCTGCCGAACCCGGTGATCGTGGTGTAGACCAGCCGTGGGTTGAGTTCGTGGACGGCGGCGTAGTCGATGCCGAGTCGGCCGGTGACGCCGGGGCTGTAGTTCTCCACGAGGATGTCGGCGTCGCGCACCAGGTCGGCGAAGACCCGCTGGGAGCGCTTGTCCTTGAGGTTGAGGGTGACACTGAGCTTGTTGCGGCCCCGGGCGAGCATGGACACGGACATGTCGTCGGTTTCCTGGCGGGACAGGGAGAGTCCGTCGGCGCCCACGTAGGGAGCGTTGTTGCGCGAGGAGTCGCCGCCGGTCGCCGGGTTCTCCACCTTGATGACGGTGGCGCCGAGTCCCGCGAGGAGCAGGGTCGCGTAGGGACCGGCGAGCGCGGTCGTCAGGTCGATGACGGTCCGCCCGGCCAGTGGCTGGTCGCTCATGATGCCCTTTCGGTGGTGAGCTGGATCATTGCGCGGCCGTCCTTGCGGACGAACCGGCCGTTGAGGCCCGCCCGGCGGGTGATGTCCTCGACGTAGTCGGTGACGCGCCGGCCCTCCTCGGTGTCGCCGCAGGGCACCGGGCGCCCTTGGTCGTCGATCCAGCAGGGTTCGAAGCCGGCCTCGACCAGCCGCCCTTCGCCGTCGAAGCGGCACACGGCGATCGCGGTGTTGCGGCTCTCGGGGTGGAAGGGGTAGGCGGGCATGCGGGGGTCGGGGGCGAAACCGTACAGTTCCGTGCGGCGGCGGGCCCAGGCGGTCAGTTCGGCGCTGGAGCGGCTGTTCGCCTCGGGGGTCAGGGCGCGGGTGACGGTGACGAAGTTGCCGAGGCCGTGGAAGATCGGCCGGCCGCGGTAGGTCTCGATGCCCCGCATGATGTGGGCGTGGTGTCCGAAGACGGCGTCTGCGCCGGCGTCGATGGCGGCGCGGGCCACCGGTGACTCGTACATCGCGACGGCCGCCGGGGTGTGTCCGACTCCCTTGTGGAGTCCGACGAGGACGACGTCGGCCCTCTCGCGCAGCCGGGCCACGTCCGCTTCGAGCGCGGCGAGGCTCTCGGGAGCGGCGAAGGTGTAGATCTTCGGTGGGCCGCCGGGGCTGGCGTGGTCGAGTTCGTAGTGGGTGAGGACATGGACGTAGGCGCAGCCCGCCTTGCCCGAGGTGGCCCAGGACTCCCGCGGGCCCACGCAGTTGTAGGAGAGGACGCCGATACGCAGGCCGCCGCGTTCGACGACGGCGGGGGTCCTGGCCTCGGCCAGGTTCGCACCGGCGCCGACGGGCACCAGTCCGGCGGCGCGGGCGTGGGCGACGGTGTCGGCGACGCCTTCGGAGCCCGCGTCGTGGATGTGGTTGCCGGCGAGGGTGACGACATCGAAGCCGGCGTCGGCGAGCGCGGTCAGCGCCGCCGGGTCGGCCGGGGGCGCGGGAACGTCGGTGCTCTGCTGGACCGTGGTGGTCGAGTGGGGTACCTCGACGTGGCCGACGGTGACGTCGGCGGTCTTGAGCAGGGCCGCGGCGGGCGCCAGGTAGGAGGCGGGGTCGGGTTCGTCGAGGATGAGGTCCCCGACCGAGGCTACGGTGATCAAGAGACGTTCTCCTGTGCGATGGGGACGCTGTCGAGGGGCGGCTCTTCGCGCTGCTGCGCTTCGCGGTGCCGGGCGAGGAAGGTGCGCAGGCGGGCCGTGCGCGGGGCGGTGAGCATCTCGTCGGGCGGGCCGCTCTCCACGATGCGGCCGGCCTCCATGAAGACGCAGCGGTCGGCGACCTCGCGGGCGAAGGCGATCTCGTGGGTGACGACGACCATGGTCATGCCCTCGGCGGCGAGCTGCCGCATCACGCCGAGGACCTCGTCGACCAGTTCCGGGTCGAGGGCGCTGGTGGGTTCGTCGAAGAGCATGACGCGCGGGCGGGCGGCGACGGCCCGGGCGATGGCGACGCGTTGCTGCTGGCCGCCGGAGAGCTGGCGCGGGTAGTGGTCGGCGCGGTCGCCGAGGCCGACCCGTTCCAGCAGTTCGCGCGCCTGACTCTCGGCGTCGGCGCGGGAGCGGCCGTGGACCCGTACCGGGGCCTCAGTGATGTTGCGCAGCACCGTGAAGTGAGGGATGAGGTGGAACTGCTGGAAGACCATGGACATTCGGCTGCGCTGGGCGGCGACGCGGCGGGCGTTGAGCGGCCGCAGGCCGCCCCGGTGCCGTTCGTGGCCGAGCAGTTCGTCGTCCAGGTAGATGGCTCCGGAGTCGATGGTCTCCAACTGGTGCACACAGCGGATCAGGGTCGACTTGCCCGAGCCGGAGGGGCCGATGACGGTGACGACCTCCCCGTCGGCGACATCGAGGTCGACGCCGTCGAGGGCGGCACGGTCGCCGAAGTTCTTGCGTATGCCCCGCACGCGCAGGGCGGGCTCACCGGTCATGCGGTCGCTCCGTCGGGGGTGTGCTTGGGCCGGCGGACACGGCCGCCGCCTGTGGTGTGGCCGCGGGAGAAGTGCCGCTCCAGCCAGCGCTGTCCGAAGGTGAACAGGGTGACCACGGCGAGGTACCAGAGGCAGGCCACGATGAGCAGGGGGACGATCTCGTAGGTGCGGTTGTAGATGACCTGGACCGAGTGGAGCAGGTCGGCCATGGCGATCACCGAGACCAGGGCGGTGCCCTTCAGGACACTGATGAACTGACTGCCGCCCGGCGGGATGATCACCCTCATCGCCTGCGGCAGCACCACGCGGAAGAAGGTCTGCGAGGGTGTGAGGCCCATGGCTCGGGCAGCATCGCGCTGGCCCTGCTCCACGCCCAGCAGACCGCCTCGGATGATCTCCGCCATGTACGCGGACTCCACCAGGGACAGGCCGATCACGGCGGCCGTCACGGGGGTGATCACATCGTTGGCGTCCCAGGAGGCGAACTCCGGGCCGAAGGGGATGCCGACCGAGATCCGCGGCAGCAGGTAGGCCAGGTTGAACCAGAAGATGAGCTGCACCAGCGGTGGGATGCCGCGAAAGACCCCGATGTAGAGGGTGGCGGCCCAGCGGACCGGAGCGAAGTCCGAGAGCTGGGCTGCGGCGAGCAGCGCTCCGACGACCGCACCGATGACGGTGGCGGCGAGGGCGAGCCAGACACTGGTGCCGAGGCCGGAAAGGACCGAGGGGTCGAAGAGGTATGCGCCGACGACGTCCCATTCGAGGCGTTCGTTGGTCACCAGGAACCGTACGAGCAGGACGGCGACGAGAGCCAGGAGTACGCCGGCCACCACCCGCCACGGGCGTACGCGTCGCGTGGAGCGGGCGACGTCGTCGGCCTCGGTGCCGGTGGGGCCGGTGGGCCGGTCGGTCAGGGAAAGGGATCCGGGCACGGTTCAGCCCTCTTTGCCGGCGATGTTGAGCACGGGCTCGTCGACCATGACGTCGGTGAGTCCCCAGTGCTTCATCACGCGCTGGTACTCACCGTCGTCGACGATTTCCTGGAAGGCCTTCTGGAGCACCGGGCCGAGCCCGCTGTCCTTGGGCACGAGCAGGGCGAGGTGGTCGGTGGTGGCACCCTGTGCCTCGGTCTGCGTGACGTAGGTGTACTTGTCCTTCTGGGCGTCGGTGACGTCGATGGCGGCGGCCTGGGTCATCCCGGCGGCGTCGGCGCGGCCGGACTGCGCGGCGAGCAGGGTGGCGTTGGTGTCGTCCAGGCCGATCGCCGTCGTGGCCCTGTCGCCCTTCTCGGTGCAGTAGGCGGACAGCTTCTTGAGCTGCCCCTCCACGACGCTGGACTTGACCACGGCGACCTTCTTGCCGCACAGATCGTCGGCCGAGGCGACACCGGCCTTCGACGACTTCGGCAGGACGTAGGAGGTGCGGCTGGTCATCCAGGTGATGGTGTCGAACTGGCGCTCCCGCTCGGCGGTGGCCTGGACGGGACCGTTGAACGCCTCGTAGCGGCCGCTGAGCATGCCCTGCAGCGCCGCCGGGAGGTTGTTCACGATCTTGACTTCGGTGCGTACGCCGAGCACCTGGCCGAGAGCTTCCTGGAGGTCGGCGTCGATGCCGGTCACGGAGCCGTCGGCGGCCACCGAGCGGAAGGGCGGGTGGGAGTCGCCCGCGAAGCGCAGTACGCCGGAGTCCTTGACGGATTTCGGGAGGGCGTCGTGCAGAGCGGGCACCGCGTCCAGGGACGGAGTCCTCGCGCCTTCCTCGTCCGACGCGCCGCAGCCCGCCAGGGTCAGCACGCCCACGAGTGCGGCGGACAACGTGCCGGTTCGCCACCGTCTGGGGGATCGAGAGTCGTACATGAAGGTGTTCCCTTGCATGAAGTGAGATCCGCGTCATTGTCGGTATCGCTGCCGAGCGTCGCACGAGGTGTCGCCTATGGCAAGGGTCGTGCCATACTTCGGTTCGACGCGAAGGCCATCGAGAAACCGAGGTGCCATGGGGAAGGACCCGCGGAAGGCGGAGCTGCCACGGACTCAGACCGGGGCGGAACCCCAGCTCCTGCTCACCTCTCTGCTGGGTGATTTCTGGTACTGGAGGGACGAGCACATTCCCGCGACCGCGCTCGTGCGGCTGCTCGCCGACTTCGATGTCACCTCCGACGGCGCCAGAGCGGCCATGCGCAGGCTCGTGGCCCGCAGTCTGCTCGACACCTCGCGCGACGGACGCACGACGGCATACGGCATTCCGCCGCGCACCTCGGAGGTGATCGTCGAGCGCACGCACCGGATGCTGACGTTCGGCACCACCGCGCCGGAGTGGGACGGCCAGTGGACGGTGGTGGCGTTCTCCGTCCCGGAGCAGGCCCGCAGCCTGCGCACCGCACTGCGCTCACGGCTGCGCGTGCTCGGCTTCGCCGCCCTCTACGACGGACTGTGGGTCTCACCGCGCGACCTGGGCACTGAGGCGCAGGAGTTGCTGCGTGACCTCGGCATAGCGACCGCGACCGTGCTGCGCTGCGCCACCGTCCCCGGCGGCCCCGCCGAGGGCGATCCGGTCTCCGCCTTCGACCTGACGGCACTGACGAAGGAATACCGCGCCTTCATCGACCGCTACGCCCCGGTCCTCGACCACCTCGACGCGGGCCGCATCAGCCCGGCGGAGGCGCTGCGCACCCGCACCGAACTGCGGGTGGCCTGGCGCAGCTTCCCGGAGAGCGACCCGGACCTGCCGGCCGTCCTTTTGCCACGGGAATGGGACCGGCCTCGCGCCCAGCAGGTCTTCGTCCAGATCTACGACCGTCTCGGGCCGCTGGCCGAACTGCGCTTCCGGCAGATCCTCGCCACCGTCTCCCCCGAGCTGGCCGAGCTGGCGTCCCACCACGACTCCGCCGCCATCGCGGAGCTCTACGCGTCGCTGGGCGACCGCAGGGCACACGGCGACACGCCCTTCGAGCAGGCCGCGCGGGCGCGCAAGCTGGAAGAGGTGAAGCTCTCCAAGCCGTGAGCGCCCGGCATCACCTCAGGACAGTGCGCGGTGCGCGCTCTTCAGCGCGTTGCGGAAGCGCTCGACGTCGGCGGGCGCCAGTTCAGTGACCATGCGCTCCTCCAGGCGCCGGGCCGGCTCGGCGTAGTCGGCGAGAAGCCGGCGTCCGGGATCCGCGAGCCGGATGACCTTCTCACGCCGGTTGCGCGGGTTCGGCTCGCGCCGGACCAGGCCGCGGCTCTCCAGCGCGCGGACCATGTCCGCCATCGACTGAGCGGTGACGAAGGAGTCGCGCGCGAGCTGGGCGGCCGATACGCCGTCATGCCGTTCGAGCACGGTCAGCGCGGTGTACTGCAGGGCCGTGACCCCGGCCGGCTTGAGCAGCTCCTCCAGGCGGGCCCGTACGACGAGCTCCGCCCGCTTGAGCAGGTAGAGCAGGGAAGGCCCCGCCTCCGCCTCGCTCCCGTCCACCGGCTGCGCCGCCTCCGTCATGCCGTGCCTCCGCCGCAGGCCATTCGGTTTCTCATGGCGACTCACCCTAGCCCATTGACAGGATTCCTGATGAATGAGAACACTGGAGTCGTCGAACCAACAGGATTCCTGTCAATAACGATGAGGGGCAGTCATGGACCTGCACGGCAAAGTCGCCGTCGTCACCGGAAGCGGACGCGGCCTTGGACTGGCTTACGCCGAGGCGCTCGCCGCAGCCGGAGCGTCCGTCGTCGTCAACGACGTCGACGCGGAGGTGGTCGACGCGGCCGTCGCCGCCATCACGGAAGCCGGCGGCAAGGCGACCGGCGCGGTGGCCGCTGTCGGCGACAGCGCAGCGGCCGAGCTGCTGACCGAGACCGCGGTACGGGAGTTCGGACGCCTCGACGTCCTCGTCACCAACGCCGGCATCCTGCGCGACCGGGTGCTGTGGAAGATGACCGACGACGACTTCGACGACGTGGTCAGGGTGCACCTGCGCGGCACCTTTACCTGTGCCCGCGCCGCCGCGGTGCGGATGCGCGAACAGGGCGAGGGCGGCCGCATCGTGCTGGTCTCCTCCCCCGCCGGCCAGCGAGGCAACTTCGGACAGACCAACTACGCCGCCGCCAAGGCCGGCATCGTCGCGATGGCCCGCACCTGGGCCATGGAGCTGTCCCGCGCGAACATCAGCGTGAACGCGATCGTGCCCGTCGCGGCCACCGAGATGACCAAGACCGTCCCGGCCTTCGGGCCGGCCATCGAGGAGGCCGAGCGCACCGGCGCAGCGCTGCCCGACTGGCTGCGCAAGGACGAGGGCCTCGGCACCGTGGAGGACGTGGCCGGCCTCGTCACCTTCCTCGCCTCCGACAGCTCCAAGGACGTCACCGGCCAGGCCATCGGCATCGGCGGTGACCGGCTCGCGCTCTGGTCCCACCCGGCGGAGAAGGCGGTCGCCTTCGCCGACGGCGGCTGGAGCGCCGACACGATCGCCGAGCGGTGGCACGAGGGCGTCGGCGCCGAGCCCGAGACGTACGGCATCCCCGCCCCGAAGGCCCCGGAGGCCTGAGATGAGCGACCAGGCCATCGACGTCGCCGCGCTGACCGCGATCGACGTCCACACCCACGCGGAGATCTCCAAGAGCGGTCACGGCGCGCTGAGCCCCGAACTCTTCGGCGCCTCGGAGGAGTACTTCAAGGCCCACGGCCACCGGCAGCCGTCCATCGACGAGATGGCCGCGTACTACCGGGAACGCCGCATGGCGGCCGTGGTGTTCACCGTGGACGCCGAGCACGCCACCGGCCATCCCCGCATCGCCAACGAGGAGGTGGCCGAGAGCTGCGCCGAACACGGCGACGTCCTCATCCCCTTCGCCAGCGTCGACCCGCACAAGGGCCGGGCGGGTGTGCGCGAAGCCCGCCGGCTGGTCGAGGAGCACGGCGTGCGCGGGTTCAAGTTCCATCCGAGCATCCAGGCGTTCTCCCCCGACGACCGGATGGCGTACCCGCTCTACGAGGCGATCGAGGAACTCGGCGTCCCCGCCCTGTTCCACACCGGGCAGACCGGGATCGGCGCCGGCGTGCCCGGGGGCGGCGGCATCCGGCTGAAGTACTCCAACCCGATGCTCGTCGACGACGTGGCCGTGGACTTCCCCGAACTGCGCATCATCCTGGCGCACCCCTCCTTTCCGTGGCAGGACGAGGCGCTGGCCGTCGCCACACACAAACCGCACGTGTACATCGACCTCTCGGGCTGGTCGCCGAAGTACTTCCCGCCCCAACTCGTGCGCTACGCCAACTCCCTGCTGCAGGACAAGGTGCTCTTCGGCTCGGACTACCCGGTCATCACCCCCGACCGGTGGCTCGCCGACTTCGCGAAGCTCGACCTCAAGCCCGAGGTCCGGCCCAAGATCCTCAAGGAGAACGCCGCCCGGCTGCTCGGTCTGGCCAAGGACTGAGAACCAACGACCGTGAACGTCTCACAAGGAGGGCGCCGTGCTGAACCAAGGCATCGGTTCCTGGCCCGCGCGCCGGGCCCGCAAAACACCGGAGCGCACAGCGGTCGTCCACCAGGACACGGAACTGACCTACCAAGAACTGCACGAACGAGTGCTGCGGCTGGCCCACGCGCTGCGCTCCCTCGGGGTGACCCGCGGCGACCGGGTCGCCTACCTCGGGCCCAACCACTCCTCGTTCCTGGAGACGCTGTTCGCGGCCGGAATGCTCGGCGCGGTCTTCGTGCCGCTCAACACCCGCCTGGCCGCACCGGAACTGACGTACAACCTCACCGACTCCGGCAGCACGGTGCTGGTGCACAGCCCCGAGCACACCGCCACGGCCATCGAGGCCGCCGCGGGCAGCGGGATCAGGCACCGGATCACCCTCGGAACACCCGCGGACGCCGCCCTCGGCTACGAAGAGTTGCTCGCCGGCGGCGGCACCGGCCCGCTGGACGTGACCGTCGGCCCGGACGATGCCTGCATCATCATGTACACCTCCGGAACGACGGGGCGCCCCAAGGGGGCCGTGCTCACCCACGCCAACATCATCTGGAACAGCGTCAACGTCCTGGTCGACGCCGACCTGAGCGCCGACGAGGTGACGCTGGTCGTCGCCCCGCTCTTCCACACCGCGGGCCTCAACATGACCTGCCTGCCCACGCTCCTCAAGGGCGGCCAAGTGGTGCTCCTGGAGAGCTTCGACGCGGCACGCGTCCTCGACCTCATCGAGGAACGGAGGGTGACGTACATGTTCGGCGTCCCCACCATGTACGACACGATGGCCGCGCAGCCCCGGTGGGCGGACGCCGACCTGTCCAGCCTGCGCTCCCTGAACTGCGGCGGCGCGCCCGTCCCGGCCAGCACCCTCAAGACCTACCTCGCCCGGGGCCTGGCCATCAGCCAGGGGTACGGCCTGACCGAGGCGTCACCCGGTGTGCTCTTCCTCGACCGGGAGCAGTCGTCGGCGAAGGTGGGGTCCGCCGGAGTGCCGCACTTCTTCACCGACACCCGGATCGCCCTGCCCGACGGGCGTGACGCGGGGCCCGGTGAGCGCGGCGAGGTCCTCGTGCAGGGCCCGAACGTCATGCGCGGTTACTGGAACCGGCCCGAGGACACCGCGGCGGCCTTCACCGACGACGGCTGGCTGCGCACCGGCGACATCGCGCGGACGGACGACGACGGGTACGCCTACATCGTCGACCGGGTCAAGGACATGTTTGTCTCCGGCGGGGAGAACGTGTACCCGGCCGAGGTCGAGGACGCCCTGCTGAGCCACCCGTCGGTGGCCGAGTGCGCGGTCGTCGGGGTGCCGGACGCCGTGTGGGGCGAGGTCGGCCACGCGGTCGTGGTCCTGGCGACCGGAGCCCGGCCCGATGGTTCCGAGGTCCTCGCGCATCTGCACGGTCGACTCGCCAAGTACAAGATCCCCAAGACCGTGGTCTTCGCTCCCGAGCTGCCCCGCACAGCCTCGGGAAAGATCGTCAAACCGGCCGTGCGCGACACCTACGCGCCCCGGTCCCACCATCTGACTCCCGACAACTGACATTTCCTCATCACCACGTGAAAGGCAGCGTTCCATGACGACCACCGCCAAGGGCCTCGACGGCCTCATCGCCCTCGCCGACAGCGACCTCGGCCGTACCGACTGGCTGGAGATCACACAGGAGCGGGTGAACACCTTCGCCGACGCCACCGACGACCACCAGTGGATCCACACCGACCCGCAGCGCGCGAAGGAGGGCCCGTTCGGCGGCCCCATCGCCCACGGCTACCTCACGCTCGCCCTCATCATCCCGCTCTTCGGTGACCTGCTGGAGATCCAGGACGTCTCCATGAGCGTCAACTACGGCCTGGAGAAGGTCCGCTTCCCCAGCCCGGTGCCGGTCGGCGCCAAGATCCGGCTGCACGGCACGGTCGACTCGGTCGAGGAGGTGAAAGGCAACGGTGTGCAGATGCAGCTGACTTTCACGGTCGAGGTCGAGGGCAGCACCAAGCCCGCGTGTGTGGCACAGGCCGTGTACCGGCACTACGCCTGAGCGCGGGCGCGGCACAGACGGCCGACGGACGCACCTGGGCAGCCCTCTCCTGCTCTGCCCAGGTGGCACCGGCGCGAGCCACATCCGCTGTTCTCAGAGGGACCCCCGACACCCGGCCGTGTCACCAGCGAATCCTCGCCGGCCTCCCCCGTTGCATACTCGCAGCCACGTCCGGTCCTGCCACCAAAGCTCGTCCCACGCCGCTCCTCGCCGAAGAATGCCCGCAGGCACGGCGCGCAGGTGGCACTCAGCCACATGCGCACTCATCAATGACCGAGGCGACCTGCCGGGCTGCCGGGGAGGCGCCCGCGCCGACCTCAGAGACCGCGCCGCATGCGCGTTCCACCCGCACCGCGCCGGGGCGGGATGCACCGGCCGGCGAGCGCCTCGTCGAGGGCGCGGGAGAACACAGTAGGCACGGGGTTGGCGGGCGCCGCGGCGGCACTTCCCGCCGGGACAGCCAGCGCCAGGCAGCTGCCCAGCGCGAGGGCCGCGGCGGCCAGCAACCGCGCTCCTGAAACGATCGTTGCCAAAGGACGCCCTGATGGCATGTGTCGGCTGATGAACGCCGTCGATCTGCTCGCCGACCAGCCCCGATGAGAGGGCAGCCCCCGTCGGCTCACCGGACCTGCGCCGGGTGCACGTCGAACAGAACCGGGTCGCTTAGGAGATCACAAAAGTCACAGTGACCATCATGGCCGTCCATGTCGTACGCCTCCGCTGACCGCGCCGCCGAAGGGCTGAACCAACCATGGTCCAGCCCTACAGACACAGACCTGATCGGGCGGCGGATCATGGGCCGCTCAGCCCGCTATGCGTCACCCGCGCTGCCTGGGGAACCCGGACCGGGCACGGATCACACACCTCCCGGAAGGAGTCCGGCGCATGTCGAATCCACAGCAGCCCGAACAGCGCCGCAGTGACAAGGGCGGCGCCACCCCGCAGGACAGCGGCGAGCTGAAGGCCCGCCAGGGGGCCGCCCAAGACGCGGGAACCCGCCCGCACGGCACGGACAAGGGGAAGAAGGGCGGAGGCGAGGGCGGAGGAGTGCCGCCAGCCCAGCAGCCGGATCACCCGTAGGTGCTCTGACATCGCGCGGCTGTGGCGTAGGCCTCGCCGCCTTGGCCGGCGCCGCTCCACACCCGCACCCGGGGTGCACATGGAGCAGCGCCGGCGCGGCCCCGTACGGACGGTGACGGCGCAGGGCGCCCGGCGCCGCTGGCGGCACGCCTGCAGGTGCAGGGCGGACCACGCCAGGCCGGCCAGGCGGCGGAGCCTCATCCGGCGCTCTGCCGTCCGGCTGGGAGCGCGCGCGGCGGAGCTGTGTGTCGAGGTGGCTCGTGCGACAGCCCATGCGCTGTCCAGAGCGGCGCGCATCTCGTCAAGCAATCGCTCGCTGTGGCCCCAGTCACGACGCGTTCGGAGATTCGCCCCAGTTTGATGCTGGTGTGCTGTGAGACCTCTTGCAGTATTTGAAGCTTTGATCGGGGCGAAGGTTGCCGAGAGCGACGATCACGCCGATCGCTCGGACGATCACGGCGTGGGAGACGACGGCCTGCTGCAACCGGCCGTTTTCTGTGTCTAGCTCACTGATCTTGTTCAGCAGACATACCCGTCGCGGGGCCGAGTACGGGCGGGTCCGCACCGAGGTGCCGATCAGCGGATTATCCATCGCGATCACATCCCAGACCACGGGTTCACGCTCGCTGTTGCGCAGTGGCGAGGACGACAGCTCGACTACTACCCCAGAACACCGCCTGTCCACCCTGGGCCACGACGTGCAGCGCCGGCGTGCGCGAGCTGGCTCGTGCCAGCGACGGAGCGGGGCTCAGGGTTGCACCGTGGGAACGGGACGCGGCAGGGCGAGGATCTGCCGTCAGAGCTCAGGCGCTGTGTCGCTCGGTGCCCCGGATCGTACGAAGTTCGGCGTCCGCGGCATCGGGAGGTTCATGCCAGCGGCGTGCCCGGTTGTCACGTACCGCAGGACGGGCTCGGTGAGGCGCACTCTGCGGAGGACGGCCGGAATGCCGGGTGGATACGGTGTGATCATTTCTGCCGCGCGGCGGCCCGCTGCTTCGGACACCGCGACGTTTCCGGCCGGCCCGAAGAACCCGTCCCGCGGCAGGAGGGCCTGTTTCGTGCGCAGCTCGCCCGGCGTCGGCACGTGCACACCCGGACCGGCCGGAAGATCCGGTGCCGCGTGGGTGAGGTCTTTGAGTGCGGTCAGCAGTTCCCGGGCGGTCTCCCGGTCGTCGCCGTGTGTGGGATGCGTGCCGATACGTCGGTGGTCGGTCAGGTGGGTGTCGATGCCGCGGCGCTCGCGCAGCCAGTCGGCCGCCTGGTAGCCGGTGATCTCGATCCAGGCGATGTCGATGATGACCGGCAGCGGATCGAAACCGTCCGTGAGTCCCGGGGTGCAGAAGTCGGCCCGGCCGTTGACGTGCAGGCCGTCCATCTCCTCGATCGCGGAGCGGACCGCGGCCGCCAGCTGAAGGGCCCGGTCCGTGAGATCACGGCCGTGAAGGGCCAGTTGCCGGCGCCAGCCGTCCAGGCTGGCGTAGATCAGGACCGAGGGGCTGGTCGTGCCGAGCAGGTCCGCGCGCATCTACAGCAAGTGCGGCGGCACGAGATCGCCCTGCAGGTGGAAGACGGAACCCTGCACAGGCCACTGCCCATCTTGTGGATGCTCGTCACGCAGTGTCCGCGCCCGCGTCCATCGCCCAGGTCGGCAGGTCGAGCTGGAAGGGCAGGTGCACCCCCACGCCTTGTCCACGATGAGCGGCACCCCGCGCCGGTGGCAGACCTCGGCGAGTGAGCTCAGGTCCGCGCTCACTCCATAAAGCGCGTTCCAGAAGGTCTTGATCAAGCAGTCTGAACTGGGCTGTTGGCGTGTGCTGGTCATGCTGTGAGGGCGAGGTTGCGCTTGTGGGCGACAGCCTGGACGGCATGGTGGAGGCAGTCGCCACGCTGCCTGCAGTCTCGGAGGATCTTGTAGTGCTTGATGCGGGCGAAGGCGTGCTCAACGCGGGCCCGTACCCGGCGATGCTCCGCATTGTCCGCTTCGTCGCCCGGCAGCAGTGACCGGCCGGGGCGTTTACGGTGCGGCACGACGAGCCTGGTGTTGATGTAAGCGCCGTCGCCGAGCACCGTGACGCCTTCGCAGTGCTCGGCGAGTCCGGAGTTCCGCCAGACCTGGGCATCGGCCTTGTTCCCAGGAGCGGCCGGGCGGCAGCCACCACCAGACGTGTGTCGGCATCAATGATGACCTGCACGTTTGCTGAGAAGCGGTCATTGCGGCTGGAGGCTCGCACGCTGCGGTCCCGGACCGGGATGAGGCTGCCATTCACGATCCACAACCGGTCCGTGGCATCCACGAATGACATAGCAGGTGCCAGCGCGAGCAGCGGCCGAAGCCGCTGGATCATCCGGCAGACCGTGCCCGGAGAGACGCCGAACAGCGGCCCAGCTGCCGCATGGTCAGGTGCGTGCAGGAGTACACGGCGACCATCAGCAGCCGGTCCGCCAGCGGAAGCCGAGCATCACAGTGCCCAAGGTTGACGCTATTCAGGGGACGACGTCCGGGTGGCGGCGTCGCCGCCCAGGCGGGCCTCGACGCACTCCCGTTCGCCGTGCGCAGCGGCGGGCCGGAAGCAGGCCCGGATCGTACTGCCGGGTTGGACCTCGGTCATCTCGGTATAGACGAAGGTTTCCGCGTCGTCCTTGTTCCTGATACGCACGCCGTGGGTCGGGCCGCCTGCCGTGACGTCCACCCGGTCGCCGATCTCGGTTCCCCAGGTCCGGGCCCAGCTCGCCCCGCACTTCTTGCTGTGGCGCAGCTCGATGTGGGCGCCGGTGGCCGTGCGGTACGAGGCAAGGGTCTCGGGGCCGATGCCGCAGATCAGGCTCATGGGGTCCCTGCCCTCGCAGGCGGCGCCGTGGCATTGGGGGGCGAGGGAGAACGGAACGGAGGCCGGTAGCCGTTCGGCCTGCTGAGCCTCCGAGTCCGGCAACAGGAGAAGCAGCAGGATCGCCACTCCTCCGACGATCACGGTGTACGCCGACGCCAGCACCACAAGGAGCCTGCTCCCGCGAAGTCGCCGTCGCCAGGTCCCGGCGGGCGTCAGCGGCTCTTGCGGATGTGGCTGCGGCAACTCGTCCCGGGGAAGGGGAGGTGCGGGGGCCGCCGCGCGTCCGCTCCACTGCGAATCGGCGATCTCCCACAGGGCCAGCAGCCGCCCCTCCGGTGCGTCCGCAAGTCGGCACAGCTCCCGTACGGCCTGACGAGGAGGCATGCTCTTGCCGTTGAGGTAACGCTCCCACGAAGACTTGCTGTACGGCGTCCGCTCCGCCAGAGCCGCAAGACTCAGCCCCGCACCGGCTCGCAGCTCCCGCAGTGCCGCGACCAGTTGGGCGTTTTCCATGGTCATTTGGGTGCCGCCTCCCGCAGGGCCTGCCAGGTGGGCGGGTCGATGACTCCGTTCACGATCAGCCCGTTCTGCTTCTGGATGTACTCGACCGCTCGCCGCGTCTTCGGGCCGAAGATGCCGTCGATCACCCCTGGCGCAGCGCCCGCCCGGCGCAGCAGGCACTGTGCCTCGGCCACTTCGAGCCCCACCTGGGTGTTGGACAGGAGGATGTCCGCGGTGCGGCTCAGGCCGGCGTGCCAACGGCCGTCACGCTGCTCCAGCCGACAGGTGTAGATGACCGGCACCAGGGACTCCGACACGGTGGCCGGGGTCGTCGCGACAGCATCGTTGCGGTCGTGCGCGAGCTGGGCACGGGCCTCGGTGAGCCGTATGGCAAGCAGGAGTGCCACGGAGACGGAGAGCACGGTGACCACTGCTCCCGCAGTGACCGCGGCGCGCAAGTGGCGCCTGTACGGCTGCTGCTCCGTTGGGGTGTGTTCCGGTGTCACGGAGAAGTCTTCGGGGGTGTCGGTGGGTACCGCCCTCCCCTCTGCCCAGCCTTGGGCGGCGATTTCGTGCATCACCAGAAGCCGGTCCGGATCGTCACCGCCCACGCGAGCCATCGCCTCGACGGCCTCCCGGGGCGGCAGGGACCTGCCGTTCAGATATCGCTGCCACGACTTGGCGCTGTATTCGGTCATCGCGGCCAGTTGCCGCGTGCTCAATTCGCTGTGGTCCTTCAGCCTGCGCAGCCGCACGATCAGCCGGTGAACGTGTGGATGCAGTTCCGCGGGCAGTTCCTTCCAGCGCGACACGCATCCCCCCACTTGTGTTCGGGACCCCAGCCCCGGCCCCCTGCATCCGGCCTCATTCTGCACCAGGTGTCACAGGGAACGCGCCCTGCTGCGCCCCTGCCCGGGCGCGGAAGCAGCCGTCCCGCTCTCGTCGCAGTCCCGCCGCAGGGACTCGACGCGCGGCATCTTCGCAGGTCAGCGGGCGAGACATCCCGGGACGAGGCCACTTTCGCGTCACGTGTGGCCGAAGATCTCACCGAACCTGCAGTCTCGTTGCGGAGCCGGCCACTGCAGTCGGCTCCTCCATCCGCAGGTCCAATGAATTGGCGAGCCGCTCATTGCACAACCAACCAACTTCTGTGCACGCACAGCAAAGTTCAGCTCCTCGCCGCCTTCTACTCTCCGGCAGTCGAAGCGCGGCGTCCGCAAGGAGCACCGCTAAGACAATCCGAGAGGAACGAGGGCACGGAGTGCGGAGGAAGAGAAGGATCCTGCTTTCGGCCGTCCTTCTGGCCTGCGTGACGAGCGGTTGCAGCACTGGAACGCAGAGCACGGCCGATACCGGTCGACAACACCAGGAACGAGCCGTCTCCACGCATGGGCCCTCAGTAAGGGACCTCACCCTCACGGAAGAAGTAGAGATAGACCACGCGGAACAGGACCTCGTCACCCAGTGCATGCAGCGCCAGGGCTTCCGCTACTGGCCCCTGCCGGTGCCGAGCGTACCGGCACGCAAAGTCGGCGCCTACGTCGTGGACGACGTCGCCTGGGCACGACAGTACGGCTACGGCCGGTCTTTCGACAGCGCAGCCCAGAAGGCCAACCGCGACCATCCCAACATCACTTACGTCAAGGCGCTCCCCAGGAAGGAACGCGTCAGATACTCCAGGGCACTTGACGGAACCTTCACCCACACCATCACCACCGAACTGCCGTCCGGCGGCTCGGTCCGCACCCCGCGCGGCGGCTGCTCCGCCCAGGCCAGGGAACAACTCCACGGCGACTACGCAACCTGGTTCCGCGCCAAGAAGACCATGACCTCGCTGACGCCCCTGTACCTTCCGCGCCTCCTCAAGGACGAACGCCTGACCCGCACCGTAGCGGCATGGGCACGGTGCATGAAAACAGCGGGCCGACCTTTCCAAAGCCCCGACGCCATCCGCCGCGAAAGGGAAACCCTCATTCGCGGGATGAGCGAGTCCCAGGCCCTGCGATCCGAATCCACCCTAGCCGTTACCGAGGCCGAGTGCGCCCAACAGACATCCCTCGGAAAAACCGCGCGCGCCCTGGAAGCGGAATACCGAGACAAGGTGGCACGCCGCTATGCCGAGGAATGCACCGCGTACCGGCAGATGAGGCTGTCCGCACTTGCCCGGGCACGGAACCTCTGAAGCCGACTCACAACCCTCCCCACACGCCGTGAACCAGATGGCCACGGTAAGAATTCTTCAACAAGGAGTCCCTCTTGAGAAAGCTTCCCGCCGTCCTGACCGTCATGGCCATGGCCGCCCTCGGAACTGCACTCCCGGTCTCTACCGCGCACGCAGCTGCGGACTGCGACAACGCATGGGATGGTGCTGAGCCCACCTACATGTACGCCTATGACGGCGCCAACTGCACCGGATTCCTTGGAAAGTACGCCGGCTGGGACTCCAACTGGGGTGACGGCATCGGGCACTATGAAGCCTCAGCTACCAACAAGGCCTCGTCAATCCTCAACAAGGGAACGACGCTCGAAGCCCAGTTCTTCAACGGAACTGGCACGTGGACCGGAGGATGGATCTGCCTGTCCCGCAGCGAGGGATTCGCCTCCAACCTTTCCGACGACAAATTCAGCAGTGGTGCAACTGTGAACAACGCCATCAGCTCACACCGCTTCGTCACCGGCCCGACCTGCGGCAACGAGTGGGCTGACTAACACCAACCACCGCACTTGGCGGGTCACACCACGCGTCACCGTCGGGGTAGAACTGGACGTCGAGGACGATGTTGCCCGTCACCGTGAAGGTGAGGTTGCACCAGCCCGGCCGGCCGTCGGTGTCGAGCCTGACCGTCTGACCGAACACCGGGATCGGCAGAATCGGCATCACGTACGTGTGTCCTGCTAGTTCCCGCACCGGCCGCCGTCACCGCCGGCGCTGGGCTGGAGCGAGTAACTGATGGAGGCGCCCGCCAGGACCCTGTCCGGGTCGTAGACGCTGAACGCCAGCTGGCAGCCGCTGGAACGACCGTCGGTGTCGAAGCGGATGAGCTGCGTCCAGTCCGGAGAGGGGGCCGACTGCTCCCCGGTCCTCCCACCGCACTGGCCCGCGTCACCGCCGGCGTTGAACTGGATTCCAAGCTGCGAAGCGGCGCTGCGCGGGGCTGCTCCGGAAGTGGACGCGGGCGGCGACGCAGCATGATTCCGGAGGAGGTGGGGTCTAGTTGGTACCAGCGGTCAGTTCACTGAACAGCTTGTTCGCCGACTCGGAGACGAACTGCCGCTGGAGCTCGGCGCGGGCGATCTGCTTCTTGAACTCGCCCTCGTAGCCAGTGAATCCGGCGTTGTGCATGGTGTCGGTGATCCACGTGGCGAACGCCTGGTAGTTCCAGATGTGCGGCAGGCAGGTCTGCGAGTAGCTGTCGAGGAGGCTGGAGTCGCCCTCCTTGGTGTGGCGGATCACCGCGCGGGCGAAGACCTCGGTGTCGTGGAGCGCGAGGTGGATGCCCTTGGCGCTCATCGGCGGCACGATGTGCGCGGCATCGCCCAGGAGGTACAGGCTGCCGTAGCTCATCGGGTCGAACACGACGCTGCGCAGCGGAACGATCTGCTTGGACACGATGTGCCCTCGCGAGGGCGGCGTGCCGAAGCGGGCCTCCAGCTCGCTCCAGATGCGCTCGTCCGGCCACTGCTCGGGGGTGTCGTCGACCGCGCACTGGAGGTAGATGCGGCTGGCCTCGGGGCCGCGGGGGATCATCCCGGCCAGGCCCAGTTCATGGATCGCCATGCCTGAGGGCTTGGTCTCGGTGGCGGCCAGGACGCTGAGCCAGGAGTAGCCGTACGCGTGGGAGTACTCGGTCAGCGCGGAGGCGGGGATGGAGCGGCGGGAGACACCGTGGAAGCCGTCGCAGCCGGCGACGAAGTCGCAGTCGATGGCGCGCGCCGCTGCGTCGGCGTCCCGGTAGCGCACCACGGGGTGGCCGTGGGTGAGGTTCTCCAGGGCGACGTCCGCGGCTTCGTAGCGCAGGTCACCGCCTTCGCGGAGGAAGACCTCGGTGAGGTTGCGCACCAGGACCTGCTGCGGGCAGTACAGGCTCTCGTTGTTGTCATCGTCCACGTCGATCGGCATCGCGTGGCCGTCGATGTAGAAGCCGCCCTCGCTGTGCGGGATGGGGTCGCCCGCGAGGACCTCCTCCAGGCCCCATTCACGGAACAGGCGCACCCCGAAGGTGTCGATCGTTCCAGCGCGCTGGCGCTTCTCGACGTAGGCGCGCGGGTGCTTCTCCAGTACGGTGCAGTCGACGCCGTTGCGCAGCAGGAAGTTGCCGAGGGTCAGACCGGCGACGCCGGCCCCGATGATGACGACGGCCGTGTCGTCGCGTGTCTCAGTCATGCGTGGGAGCCCTTCATGATCCGTGCAGTGGTCGGTACGCGCCGAGCGCGTACGTCGCGGCGCCAGCTGTGAAGTGGGAGGCCCGGCGCTCGCTCGCTGTCCACTGTGGAAGATCCGGCGGGCTGTGAACCACTGGTAAGTCGACACCTGATACCGGAAACCCGCCAATAAGGCTCGGACCTTGCGCGCCGCGCACCTGACCAGGGCGAACAACCCCGGGGGGCGGCTAGCGCGCGTGGAAGCGCCGGCCGGCCTGGTAGCGGCCGGGGGTCTGGCCGACGACCTCGGTGAAGGCGTCGATGAAGGTGGACGGGTTGGACCAGCCGCACGCGACCGCGGTCTCCGTCACCGTCATCCCGTCGGTCAGGTGCGCCAGGGCGTGGTGGATGCGCAGGGTGGTCCGCCAGCGGTGGAAGCTCATGCTCAGCTCGGCGTGGAAGAGGCGGCTGAGCGTGCGCTCGCTTGCTCCCACCGCCCTACCCAGCTCGGCCAGGGTGGAAGGCCGGGCGGGGTCCGCGCGCAGCAGGTCGGTGGCGGCGCGCAGGCGGTCGTCGCTCGCTTCGGGAAGGTGGAGGGAGGTCTCTGCGGCATCGGCCAACTCGTCCACGATCACGGCGAGCAGGCGCCGGTGGGCGCCGGGCCGCCGCTCCGGCTCGTCGGTGAGCGCCAGGAGAGCCTCGCGCAGCAGCGGGCTCACCGCGAAGACACTGGGGTGATTGATGAGCTCGGCGCACAGGCCGAGCGGTACGGACACCAACCGCACATCGGTCTGGCCGTAGAAGCGGTGCGAGTGGGCGAAGCGCGGGGGCGTCCAGGTGATCCGGTCTGCCGGGGCGACCCAGGTGCCGCGCTCCGTCGCCGTGGCCAGGGCGCCGGCGGCGGCGTAGACCAACTGCCCCTGGACGTGGCTGTGGGGGTCGAGCTGGAAGCCGTGCGGCAGCCAGGCACCGCCTTGCAGGATCTGA